>CAMWMS010000097.1 GCA_947175435.1 uncultured Lachnospiraceae bacterium
ATTATTGAATAGTATCGAATAAATCCTCAATCCATGCAGATTCTTGGTCGTAAGGCCTGGATATATTGTTTGATCGGTGGGCAGTGCGCAGATCTGGAAGCAGAAACAATGGGTGATAACGTAAGTGAAGAGATGCTTCTATATATCCATGAACACAAAACAGCGGCGTTGATTCAGGCTGCCATGATGATCGGTGCAACATTGGCGGGAGCTGGGCAGGATGCTATAGAAAGATTGGAAAAATGTGCATATAATATCGGAATTGCATTTCAGATTCAGGATGATATTCTGGATGTGACGAGCAGTCTGGAAGTGCTCGGTAAATCGGTGGGAAGCGATGAGAAAAATCATAAACTTACCTATGTCACTATGCACGGGCTGGAGGAATCGGCGAAACAGGTGGAAGAATTATCCAAGGAGGCTGTTAGATTACTTCGTTCTTTTCCGAGACGTAATTCGTTTCTTGAGGAACTGGTAGAGCAGTTGATCTACAGAGAGAAATAAGCACGGAGGATTACCATGTTTTTAGAGAAGATAGAGCAGACAAATGATATCAAGCAGCTTACGGAGGCAGATTATGGGGTACTGGCGGAAGAGATCAGAGAATTCCTGATTACGTCCATCAGTGAGACCGGCGGGCACTTGGGGTCTAATCTTGGTGCCGTGGAACTGACTATGGCGCTACATTTGTTTTTAAACCTACCGGAGGATAAGATTATCTGGGATGTGGGACATCAGTCTTACACCCATAAGATTCTGACGGGCAGGCGGGACGGATTCGCTAATCTGCGTAAGTTCGGAGGCATGAGCGGTTTCCCGAAACGTAAGGAGAGCGACTGCGACTGTTTTGATACGGGGCACAGCTCCACTTCCATCTCCGCAGGGCTTGGTATGGTGAAGGCAAGAGATATTCAGGGCGGGAAGAACACGATCGTTTCGGTGATCGGTGACGGTTCCCTGACCGGCGGCATGGCATATGAGGCGCTTAACAATGCTTCCCGGCTGGAAACTAATTTCATTATCGTGCTGAATGATAATAACATGTCCATATCTGAAAATGTGGGCGGCGTGTCCAAATATCTGAATAACATCAGAACGGCAGATATGTATCTGGATTTGAAAGAGGGGGTATACAATTCGCTCTATGGTAAATCAAAATACGGAGATAAAATGGTGTCCCAGATCAGGCGCGTCAAGAGCAGTTTCAAGAATCTGGTAGTGCCGGGCATGTTTTTTGAAGACATGGGGATCACATACTTAGGGCCGGTGGACGGACATAATATATCTGCCATGGTGCGTATGCTCAAGGAAGCCAAGAAGATACGAGGTGCGGTTCTTTTGCATGTGATTACCCAGAAGGGTAAGGGATATGCGCCGGCAGAGCGGCACCCTGCCAGATTTCATGGGGCGGAGCCCTTTGATATCGAGACGGGTATTCCGAGTAAACCGCAGAGTAAAGCCAACTACACGGACATTTTTTCAACAGTTATGTGTAAAATGGGGCAGCGGGATGAAAAGGTGGTGGCGATTACGGCAGCCATGCCAGACGGTACTGGGCTGAAGCGCTTCCGCAACATGTATCCGGAGAGATTCTTTGATGTGGGGATTGCGGAGGAGCATGCGGTAACTTTTGCTGCTGGGCTGGCGGCAGGTGGGCTTAAACCGATCGTTGCGATCTATTCCTCTTTTCTGCAAAGGGCGTATGATCAGATTCTGCATGATGTATGTCTGCAGAACTTGCCGATAGTATTTGCCATAGACAGGGCAGGACTGGTGGGCAGTGATGGTGAGACTCATCAGGGTATTTTTGACCTGTCGTACTTATCGTCTATACCGAATATGCACATCATGGCGCCTAAGAATAAATGGGAACTTTCCGATATGATGAAGTTTGCGGTAGCTTCTGGAATGCCGATTGCACTGCGCTATCCGAGAGGAGAGGCTTTCGATGGACTTAAGGATAATCGTGCGCCGATCGAGTATGGTAAGAGTGAAGCAATCTATGAGGAAGAGGATATCATCCTGCTCGCAGTAGGCAGCATGGTGAAGGTGGCGCTTACGGTACGGGAGCAGCTAAAGGAAAGAGGATATTCCTGCTCCTTGACCAATGCCAGATTCGTAAAACCCATCGATGAGCAGGCAGTTCGTGAAGCATGCGGGGAACATAAGCTGATCGTGACTATGGAGGAGAATGTTTTAAGCGGCGGCTATGGCGAGAAGGTCAGAGCCTATGTGGATGAGATTAATGCGCCGGTTCATGTGTTGAACATAGCGATTCCGGACGAGTATGTAGAACACGGCAATGTGGAACTGCTGAAACGGGAGATCGGCATCGATGCGGATTCCATTGTTAAGAAGATAATGACAGCATATGTGTCCATGTCAGGAGATAATAAATAACGCATGTTGCATAAACACATTGCAAAATTATCACAGTAATGGCTGGCGGATGGGAAAAATATGAAAGAGAGACTGGATGTCATTCTGGTGAAACAGGGCTTTGCACCGTCCAGAGAGAAGGCCAAGGCGATTCTCATGACAGGAAATGTCTTTGTTAACGGGCAGAGGGAAGATAAAGCAGGAACGACTTTTGACGAGAGTACAATTCAAATAGAGGTGAAGGGAAGTACGCTGAAATATGTGAGCCGTGGCGGTTTGAAGCTGGAGAAAGCCATGAGTGAATTTAAGGTCATGCTTGCAGGTACGATCTGTATGGACATCGGTGCTTCTACAGGCGGTTTTACTGACTGTATGCTGCAAAACGGTGCGGATAAGGTGTATGCGGTCGATGTGGGGCATGGGCAGCTGGCATGGAAACTTCGAAGTGACGAACGTGTAGTTTGCATGGAGAAAACCAATTTTCGTTATGTGACATCTGAAGATATCACAGAGCAGATTGATTTTGGTTCGGTGGATGTTTCTTTTATTTCATTGACAAAGATTTTGATTCCGGCGAGAAATCTGCTGCGCACACAGGGGCATATGGTGTGCCTGATCAAGCCACAGTTTGAAGCGGGTAAGGATAAAGTTGGTAAAAAGGGTGTTGTCAGAGAACCGCAGGTGCATAGTGAAGTGGTGCATAAGGTGGTGGATTTTGCTGATCTGATCGGATTTGAGGTAAGAGGACTGACCTATTCTCCGGTCAAGGGACCGGAGGGTAATATCGAGTATCTGGTCTGGCTGGAAAAAAGAGCGGACATTTCGGAAGATGTTACGGCGATGACGGAAGCGGATGCGGAGCAGGCGCTGGGCAGTCTGATTCAATCCGAAGCGGGCAGGTCGCGCAGGGAAGATATGGAGAAGTTGATTGCATGTGTTGTGGAAGAGGCGCATGGTGCGCTGGATGAGGCGAAATAAGAGATGATGCACTTTTATCTGATCACAAACGAGGTAAAAGATCCGCAGGGTCAATACACGGAGCGGATCATCGCATTTCTGGAAGCGAGAGGCGGTGTGGTCACCTGTGTGGATAATACTGCCGAGGCAATCAGGACGGCGATTCGTGAGTCGCGGACGGAAAACTCAGAAGCGGCAGATGGCAGTAAGAATGATGAAGTGGAATGCGTTCTTGTACTGGGCGGTGATGGTACTGTCTTACGGGCGGCGCGGAATATAATGGATAGCGACATACCGTTGCTGGGCGTGAATCTCGGCACTTTGGGATATCTGGCGGAAGTGGAGATCGGGAATATAGAGCAGGCGCTTAGCAGACTGCTTGCAGATGACTATACGCGGGAAGAGCGGATGATGCTGGAAGGCCTTGTGGAGACCGGAGATCAGACGGAAGAGAATTATGCCCTGAATGATATCGTGATTTCCAGGTGTGGTTCTTTACAGATTCTGACTTTCGATATCTATGTCAACGGACAGTTTCTAAACAGTTACAGTGCGGACGGCATGATTGTAGCGACTCCGACAGGGTCTACCGGATATAATATGTCAGCGGGCGGACCTATCGTGGAACCGGCGGCAAGTCTGCTGCTCCTGACACCGATTTGTCCGCATACATTAAATACGAGAAGCATTGTGCTGGCCTCTGAGGATGAGATCAGGATAGAGATCTCGCAGGGGAAAGACGGGAGCATGCAGACGGTGGAGGCCAATTTTGACGGTAGCCATAAGATCATTATGCAGACCGGAGATGGCATTATAATTCGTAGGGCATCTAAGACCACGGGAATTCTGAAACTGAATACCGAGAGTTTTCTCGCGGTACTGCATAAAAAAATGAGCGAATAATTGATGGATGATAGGGGATTATGAAGCAGACGATCAAGAAGCGAAGACATGAAAAAATCAACGAACTGGTCAGCAGGTATGAGATAGATACACAGGAGGAGTTGGCGGACAGATTGTGTGAAGCAGGTTATCAGGTCACACAGGCAACGGTATCGCGGGATATCAGGGAACTGAAACTGTCCAAGATTCCGGTGGGTAAGGGCCGGCAGAAGTATGTGGCTTTTACACAGGACGAGTCGCATCTCGGGGATAAGTATATCAGAGTGCTGCGGGAAGGATATGTGTCCATGGATCTGGCACAGAACCTGCTGGTGATGAAGACAGTGTCAGGCATGGCGATGGCTGTGGCCGCGGCGGTAGATGCATTGAAAATAGAAGAAATAGTAGGGTGCATCGCGGGAGATAATACGATCATGATGGCAATGCGCAATGAGGCAACGGCGGCCGCTGTTATGGATAAGATTGAAAGAATGCTAGAGCACTCATGAGGTGAAAAGATGCTACAAAGTTTACATGTGAAAAATCTGGCGTTAATAGACGAGGCGGAGGTTACTTTCGGTGACGGGCTCAATATTCTAACCGGAGAGACGGGAGCCGGTAAGTCCATTATCATAGGTTCCATCAATCTGGCGTTGGGTGCTAAGGCAGATAAGGATATGATCCGTACTGGGGCAGAGTATGCTCTGGTGGAATTAATTTTTACAGTGGATCAGCCCAGGCAGTTGGAAGCGATCCGTGAGATGGAGCTGCCGGTCGAGGACGGGCAGGTCATCCTGCAGCGCCGGATCCTGCAGAGCCGAAGCGTGTGCAGAGTGTGCGGCGAGACAGTGACAGCCAGACAATTGAAACAACTGGCCGAGATTCTGATAGACATCCACGGGCAGCATGAGCACCAATCTCTTCTTCAGAACGGCAAGCAGCTGGCAATATTGGATGCCTACACTGGAGAGGAGCTTGCCGCCTGCAAGGAAGAACTGCAGGTTATTTATAAGCAGTATCGGCAGGCACAGGAAGAATTGTCCGATAATGTGGTAGATGAGGAGACGAGGAAAAGGGAGTCGGCGCTGGCGCAGTTCGAATGCCGGGAAATTTCGGAGGCAGAACTGACTGTGGGCGAAGATGAGGAGGCGGAACAGGTTTACCGGAAACTGGGCAACGGGCAGAAGATCACAGAAGCCGTATCCCTGGCTCATGGGCTCTGTGGGTATGAAGAGACGGGAGTCGGAAGTAATATAGGGCGTGCATTAAAAGAGATCAGATCGGTGTCCGCATATGACGAAGCACTGCAGGAATTGGAACGTCAACTATTGGATATCGACAGTCTGTTGAATGATTATAACAGGGCGGCCGCTGATTATCTGTCGGAGCTGGAGTTTGACGGGGAACTGTTTGATCGCATGGAAAAAAGGCTGAATCTGATCAATCATTTAAAATCAAAATACGGAAGTACGATTGAAGAGATCCTGGCGTATAGGGATAAAGCAGAGCAACTGTTGAATAAATACAGTGATTATGACGCGTACCGCATGAAACTGGAGGAACGCGTAGATACTTTAAGGAAAGAAGCGCTTTTGGCCTGCGAAAAGATATCAAATCTGCGTCGGGGCAGCGCGGACGCGCTCGCCGCAGAGATGAGAAAAGCACTTGTGGATTTGAATTTTCAGGAAGTGGCCTTCGAAATACAGGTGAGCTCCGACGAGGAGACGATGAGTGGCAGTGGATACGATAAAGTGACATTCCTGATCTCAACCAATGCGGGAGAGAAACCTAAGGAGCTGGCACAGGTAGCCAGCGGCGGCGAGCTGTCGCGCATCATGCTGGCACTCAAGACTGTGCTGGCGGATAAGGACGAGATCGAGACGCTTATTTTTGACGAGATCGATACCGGAATCAGCGGTAAGACCGCATGGAAGGTATCGGAGAAAATGGGAATCCTCGGCAGAGAGCACCAATTGATCTGTATTACGCACCTGCCACAGATCGCGGCGATGGCCGACACGCATTTCTGTATAGAGAAGCGTGTAGAGGATAATCGCTCCATCACGGATATCAGATGTCTGGATGAGACGGAGAGCATAGAAGAGGTTGCGCGTATGCTCGGCGGTGCCAGCATTACGGAGAATGTCAGAAATAATGCAAAAGAAATGAAAGATTTGGCAAGAAATACAAAACAATACTAAATTAATTTGAAAGATTTATCACATACTAGGAAGGACACGCTTTGTGTGTCCTTTTTGTGTATTTTTAATTCCGAAGGAATTTACTGCAAAGAATGGATGAGGATGTGATAAAGTGGGCAGATTAGTTAGTATGACAAAACAACAGGAAAGAATATATCGAGGGTTTTTATACCTGCTGCTCAGTATAGCGGTGGCCACGCTCGCAGTAGTTGTCTATGTTGCCTATTGGGACAAAATACCCTCAACGATTAAAATACGTGCCGGTGTGGAGCAGGAACTGGATTTTAAAGTACCTGTTTCGGGAGAAATCTATCGGATCGATGATGAGGCAGCTCAGGTATCTTCTCTGCCCGAATCCATGGATACTGAAGGACAGATCGCTGAGAGTATATCCGGAAGTGTGGAAAGCATCCATGTAGATTTTGCACATACAGTTAAATTCAAGGCAAATGAGATTGATACTTATCAGATGAATCTGAAGCTGTTTGGAGTTCTTCCTTATAAGAATGTAGATATAGAAGTGATTCAAGATAAGATGCTGATTCCGTCGGGAATCCCTATTGGTATCTATGTAAAGACGAACGGAGTGCTGGTCGTGGGAATCGGGGAATTCGAGAACAGCGGCGGCACGAAAGTATCTCCGGCAAAATATGTTCTGCAAAAAGGGGATTACATTCTGAAGGTAAACGGGGAGGAAATGGAGAATAAGAAGCAGTTTATCCGGACGATCGAAGCATCCGAAGGAGAAAGTATGGTGCTGACGATCAAGAGAAACAGTGAAGTAACAGATGTTATGATAACTCCGGAATGTAATCAGAATCAGGAATGGAAGTTAGGAATCTGGATCAGAGATAACGCGCAGGGTATTGGCACCATGACATATGAGGATACAGATCATACATTCGGTGCGCTGGGGCACGGTATTAATGATGTGGATACCTCTATGTTAATGAATCTGGACGAAGGGACATTATATAAGACGGAGATCGTAGGAATTACGAGAGGCTCCAACGGCTCACCGGGAGAATTGACCGGTTATATTGAGTATGACTCTGATAATGTGATCGGGGAGATTACGGAGAACACGACGGAAGGGATATTCGGCGTGTGCGACGAAGAGATCATGGACGCGTCGTGTTTTGAGCCGATCCCTATTGCCTTAAAACAGGAGATTGAGCTGGGACCGGCGCAGATTATATGTTCCGTTACGGGGGAGCCGGAGTTCTATGATGTGGAGATTGCGGAAGTCAATCTGGACGGTGACAATATCAACAGAGGGATCGTTATACGGGTGACGGACGAGAAACTTCTGACGTTGACCGGAGGAATCATACAGGGAATGAGCGGCAGCCCCATCATCCAGAACGGCAAGCTGGTGGGCGCGGTGACTCATGTGCTGGTGCAGGATTCCACGAGAGGTTATGGGATCTTTATTGAGGAAATGCTGGGCCATTAGGACATATTTATGCAAGAAATTTGGGCTAAATTCTGATCAGAGTCTAAATATTATAACTTTATAACTCAACGTCATTTGTTAAAAAAGAAACATGCAGGTACGAGTATATACCTGCATTATTTTTCAGAGTTATGTGGGTTAGGCTGGAACGTTTTTTCCAACTCGTCCAAAGAGTTGATAAAAGCTAAAATAGCTTTTACTTGTTCATCATTCATTTTTTCCAGTTGAGTAAGTGCTTTTTGGTGAAGCTCAGATAATGATTTGTCTTTGCTGATTTGCTTTAACTTAGGTTCATTTCCGTAAAGCACCCACTCTGAATTGTAACCATATTTTTCTTCAATCAAAACTGCGAGAGATTGAGATAACCGAATATTTGGATCTTTAAGGAGTTTAGATATATAACTCTCGGTCACTCCAATTACAGAAGCAAACTGTTTTTGCTTTAACTTATTCTCCTTCAATATTTGTCTTATCCTATCACATTGATTCATTATTTTTATCATTCCTTTCACTTCGCTTAGGCACAGAAAGAGTCATGGAAGAGCAAGTTGTGCCATCTCAATGTTTCGTTTATAACAAATCCAGGATTGTAATATACTATACAATAGCAAAGAAACTTGAACAAGTCAAGAAAATATATTGACAACGTGAATGAGTTGCCTTATACTTGAAACATTCAATAAAAGAAAGGAGACAGTGACATGATGACACTTGACAAAGAATTGGCAATTAAAAAGATTACGGAAATGCCAGCAGAGAGAGTATCAAAGGTGTTAATTTTCATGGCAGGTATGGAAGCAGAACATATTATTGATGAAAAGAGTGAAGCAGAAAAAGAGAGTGATCTGTAAAGCAGACATTGGCGTTTCCTTATAAAAGAAAGACAGGATTGGGTGTAAAGAAGAATGAATCAGGATAAAGAAAAGTCAAAAGTATGGCTTATTTTATTTTTTATTTTTTTGATTATTATGGTTGGGACAACGGGCATGGTATTCAAGCAGTACATAAACTATAGGACGGCGTATGCTCGGGTGGACAGTCTGCAAAGCGATGTAAATAACAATATCGGGAAAACCTTGCAGGAGCACACAATTGAAGAAAATCTGTATAAGTCAAGAGAAGCGACCCTGGAAAAGAAGGATGAACATCCTAAAGCTGATGTAGAAGAGGATATCGTAGCAGAGGATAAAGAAACTGAGATAATTGATATCGTGGCAAGGGACAAAGGTGCTGACGTAATTAATAGATTAGAACAATCCGGTATTAAAATACCGGATAAAACTCTGGACTGGGATGCGTTGCATGAAGAAAACAGAGATATTTATGCATGGATTTATGTGCCAGATACCACTGTAGATTATCCTGTACTGCAGCATCCGACGGATAATAGCTACTATCTGAATTATAATATGGATGGAACCAAGGGATATCCGGGGTGTATATATACAGAGGATTTTAACAACAAGGATTTTTCAGATATTCATACAGTGATTTATGGACACAACCTCAAAGACAAAACCATGTTTTCTACTTTACATAATTTTGAGAATGATGAGTTGTTTAACAAAGATCATTATATTTTCATATATACAGAGGATTACGTATTCGTTTACCGGATATTTGCTGCCTATGAATTTGATTCGATCCATCTTCTGGATAATTATGATTATACCAATGAATATGTTTATGAAGATTACCTGAGAACAATATATCAGACAACAGACCGGGTGGCAAATGTTAGAGCGGATATTCAGGTCACGACAGCGGACAAGATTGTTACGTTATCTACCTGTACGGCGGATCATGATTCTGATAGACGTTTTCTGGTCACGGGGGTACTTGTAAATCCAAGAGGGTAGGGAATGTAATGTTAGATAGAGAAACTGTTGTTGAAAAAAAGAAATTCGGAATCATTACAGTTACCATGATTATCATTATCACGATAATTTTGACGGTTTTTGGGAGTGTGGCAGGGATGCGCATGGTCGGTAAGGCTTCGCTGTCTGCCACAGCCGCGAGTGCAGAGATTATAGAGTTGGGTGAAAAGGCGGATGAACTGGAAACAAACGAGATTTTGTATAAAGGCGGAGATTATGTTTTAAATGAAGATCTGATTACAGTACTTGTCATGGGGATTGATAAGGAAACCGTTATAGAAGTCGGCGGACAGAGCTGGGAAGAGGAAGAAGGAAGCGAATATGCAGGAGGACAGGCTGATGCGTTGTTTCTTCTGCTTATTAATCCACACGACAAAAATGTCTATGTAATAACGATTAACAGAAACTCCATGGCAGAGGTGGACGTTTTTGATGAAGAGGGCAATTATCAGGGAATTTTTACGAAGCAGATCGCACTCCAGCATGGATATGGAGACGGGAAAGAAGAAAGTTGTTTAAGGCAGGTGAAAGCAGTATCCAGAATGTTTCATGGCATTCCCATCCATGCGTATGCGGCGATCAGTATGGATGCTATACCGGAATTAAATGATTTGGTCGGTGGTATTACCGTAGAAGTATTGGATGACATTATCTATCCGGAATATGATATGGATCTCCATCAGGGAGAGACAGTAACTTTATTTGGGGAGAAAGCGTACTGGTATGTCCGTCTTCGAAATGAAAATGTGTTTAATTCCAACGAACTTCGTCTGCAGAGACAGAAGCAGTATATGACGACGTTTGCGGCAGTGGCAAAAAATCAGTCTATGTCCGATATTCGTGTGGCAGTTAATCTTTACCAGACGGTACGCAAATATATGGTCACGGATATTGATCTGAATGAATTTACTTACATGGTGACAGAGTATATAAATTATGATTTTAATAGAGAGAATATGTATTCCCTGCAAGGCGAAACCGTACAGGGCAGCAATTTTGAAGAGTTCTATGTGGATGAGGATTCCCTGCAGGATCTGATCATAGAACTGTTTTACGAGCCGGCAGAAAAGTGAGCATACTGCGGTAAGTAATATAATCGATATCTTCCGGGGAACCACATCTTCGGTTTGATATAGCCACATGAATATATTAGGAGAGGAGGAGTGACAATGAAGAAAAAGTTTTTAGCAGTGTTAACTGCGCTGGCAGTTCTTACCATGGGTTCCATGACCGCATTTGCAAAAAGCCCCACGGTAGGTACTACGGAGGCCCCTGTCAGAACACAGAAAAGTTCAACGGCTGTGGCTGCGACGGCAACACCTTCCGAGTATTTGAATAGAACAACCGTGTCGGCGGGATATTCTATCTCCGCAGTATCCGCAATAACCGTTCGAGCAACAGCGGTAGCAGTTCAAAATGCAATTTTAAATGATGTTGCATCCATTGCTTCAAGGATTGGAAATAAGGCTCTTGCTGATGCGGCCGGAAATTCGGCGAGCCGGGTAACGGCCACTATTCTGACCGTTATTGATGTAAAAGCCTCAGGCGCTTCTAAAGATGCAAACGGCAACTATGTTGTAACCTTGAGCCTTCCGGATATTGCTGCCGGAGATGCAATTGTAGTTATGCACTATACGGGTA
>CAMWMS010000098.1 GCA_947175435.1 uncultured Lachnospiraceae bacterium
CCTGTAACCGCTCTGCTTTTTTTCATAATGCTTTCTCCTTTTCTTCATCGGCAATCGCCGCTTTTATCATGATTGCGCACTCGACACGTTTTCTCTGCAATTCACAGCCAAGGTCGTAAGAACCGTTAATATTTCCACTGAAATGATAGGCGTTGGCCGCACAGCCGCCGCTGCAGTAGAACTTCGCGAAACATTCCTTACACTTTTCCTTTGCATAGACATTACATGTTTTAAAAGTATCTCTGATATCCGTGCGTACGATTCCCTCGTCCACGTTACCCATCAGGAATTCTTCCTGTCCTACAAACTGATGACAGGGATAGAAATCTCCCCAGGGGGTTACCGCCAGATACTCTGTTCCCGACCCGCAGCCTGACAATCGCTTCGCCACGCATGGGCCACCCTCTAAATCTATCATAAAATGAAAGAAATTGAAACCTTTTCCTTCTTTTTTTCTTCGAATATATTCAAGCGCCAGCTTATCATACTCCTCAAGGATTGCGGGAACATCCTCCCACCGAAGCGCATAATCCTCCGAATCCTCCGCAACTACGGGCTCCACAGAGATCTGTTCGAATCCCTCGTCCGCCAGATGTTTGACATCCTCCGCAAAATCCAGATTGTTTCTGGTGAAGGTGCCTCTCACATAGTAATTCATCTGATTTCTGCTCTCTGCTACCTTCTTATATTTAGGAACCACCTCGTCATAGCTTCCCTGTCCGCCTCTGCGTGGGCGCATCAGATCATGGATCTTCTTCCTCCCGTCTACGCTGAGGACAATATTGGCCATCTCCCTGTTGGCAAACGCAAGCACTTCATCGTCCAGAAGTACACCGTTGGTCGTCAGGGTAAAACGAAACTTCTTATGATAAGGCTCCTCCAGACTTCTGCCATAGGCCACCAGATCTTTCACTACCTGCCAGTTCATAAGCGGCTCCCCGCCGAAAAAGTCCACTTCAAGATTGACCCGGTTCCCAGAATTATGCACCAGAAAATCAAGCGCTTTCTTACCCACCTCATAACTCATGAGCGCTCTTCTGCCATGATACTCGCCCTCCTCGGCAAAACAGTACTTACAGGCAAGATTACAGTCGTGGGCGATATGCAGGCAGAGTGCCTTCACTACCGTCTGGCGGTTCTTGAATTCACCGATGTATTTCTCATAAACATCTTCAGTGTAGAGCATGCCCGCTTCCTTCAGTTCCAGAATCTCTTCCACCGTCTCCTGCAGACTCGCAGGCTCCACACTGCCGCCGTCCTCTGCCGCTTTCTTTGCGGCATATGCCGCGATCTCCTGCGCCCCGTCAAGTCCCTGTGCAAGCGCCTCTTCCACAAACGGTATCATACGATATGCCGTCTCGTCCACCACATGGACACAGCCGCTGTTGACATCCAGTACAATATGATACCCGTTGCTTATATATTGATGTACCACTTTTTATTTCCTTTCATAACCTTCCACGCATAATAAGCAGCGACACAAGATCGCTGCTTACGCTTCCTATCGTTTTAACTGAAACAGAATCACTTATCTTGCCTTCTCACAGCTCTGGTTTCCTACCGTGCAGGATGTCTTGCAGGCTGACTGACAGGATGTCTGGCACTCGCCGCATCCGCCCTTCTTCATGGATTCTTTCAGATCTCTTGTGCTTAAAGTCTTGATATGCTTCATACCTGTATCCTCCTTAATGTATTATCATATTCTTCATTCGTCTTCAATATGATACCGACCGTCTGCACAGTACGCAGTACCGTCATAACTTTATGTAGTATACCATAGTTTTTGTGATACGAAAAGTGTTTTTATTATATTTTTTTTATGGCCGAGGCCGTTCTAACTGATCATCCCGCCCAGCATACCGCTGCCGGCGCAGAGTAAGAAGACCGTCACCATATTTCCTGCCACATCCTGCAACCCTCTGTTCACGATGAGCGACACGACCACCAGAATCACATAATAGGCAACTCCCATGGCAAGTCCCCACAGGAATTTACGTCTGGCAGCCCGTTTGCCCGCAAGCAGCCCGATTGCAAAAGTGACCGCTATGTAAATGCCGATGATGCTAAGGGACACCACCTTCTCGGACAATCCGAACCGATACAGCATAAAAGCAAGCAGTAACAGCAGCCCGGCCGTCAGTATGTATGCCGCCAGCATGCATTTTGTAATGAAGATCACTTTCTCCGTATAGATTTCCTTCTTCCCCATATTCCCTCCGTTTCTGCCAACGTTTGAAAAATAACGTAAACGTAACTGTTCAGTACCTTCACAGTTACGATGCAAAATCCATCCTAAATTGTCTTCGACAATGGGATTTTGCTCGCTGAATCATATTCTTACGGTCTCAGCAGTAAATGCTTCGACCTGTACTGAATAGTTACACATAAACTTACTAATTATATATTCCATGCCAAGGAAAAACTTGACACATTCTTATGTTCCATAGTAATATTTCTGTAATTACAGCGACATGCGGCGGTTCGGACATCCTGACTGCCGTGGCGCAGCATATTATTCATAGAACAAGGAGTGAACATTTCATTGGATACCACAGGTGTCATACAAATCATAACATTGTTGGTTCTCGTTTTTTTATCAGCATTCTTCTCTTCTGCCGAAACAGCCTTTTCGACAGTCAACCGTGTACGGCTTCGTACACTTGCCCAGGAAAACAATAAGGGTGCCGCCAGGGTTCTCTCCATTTTAGATCAGTATGGCAAAATGTTAAGCGCTATCCTGATCGGAAATAATATCGTTAATTTATCGGCTTCTTCTGTTGCGACCACCCTTGCGATCAGAGTATGGGGCAGCCGGTCGGTCGGAATCATGACCGGCGTTCTCACCTTCGCCATCCTGATCTTCGGCGAAATCATACCGAAAACCTGGGCCATGCAGCGGGCCGAATCCATTACCCTCATATACAGCGGCCTGATCCGCACGCTGATGACAGTGCTGACGCCGCTCATATTTATCATTGATACATTCTCCAACTGGATACTGCGTTTCTTACATATCAGTTCCGAGGGGAATAATTTCAGCATCACCGAGAAAGAATTAAAGACCTATGTGGATGTAAGCCATGAGGGCGGTGTCATTGAATCCGATGAGCGGGAACTGATCTACAATGTATTTGACTTCGGCGACACGGTTGCCAAAGATATCATGATCCCCCGCATCCAGATGACCACCGTATCCCTCGATGCTTCCTATCAGGAGCTGCTGTCCACCTTTCAGGGTTCCATGTTCACGAGAATTCCTGTCTACGAAAGCGATCCCGACCATATCATCGGTGTGGTTAATATTAAAGATTTCATTCTGGTGAAAGATAAAGAGAAATTTCAGATTAAGAAGATACTGCGCGAAGCATATTATACCTATGAATATAAAAGCGTGTCCGATCTGTTGATGGAGATCCGTGAGAAATCCTTAAGCATCGCCTTCGTGTTAAGCGAATACGGCGCTACCGTAGGCATGATCACCATGGAAGACATGATCGAAGAACTGGTCGGCGAAATACGTGACGAATACGATGCCGACGAAGAAGAACTGATTCAGGAACTGGATGACGGCCAGTATCTTGTTGTGGGCAGCATGAAGCTAAACGACATCAACGACGCCCTGAATATCGAATTGGATTCCGAAGACTATGATTCCATCGGCGGACTGATCATCGAGAAGCTGGAACGTCTTCCGGAGGATAAGGAAACCATCCTGTTAGACAACGGTATATCCCTGCAGGCGGACGGCGTGCAGGATAACCGCATCGTGAAAGTACTGATTACTCTGCCCTCTGAAGACGAGCAAGCAGAGGAAGAAGCTCCTGAGGAGTCTTAATCATGTTCTCCTTACGCGCGCCGGCAGCAAAGAGCTGTTCGTCTGTCCGAAATCCCCATGTAACGCTGATACATGTCATGGGCACATTAGCCGCTGTCTGCAGATCTACTTCGGAATCTCCCACATAGACGGCTCTTCGAGCCTCCGAACCAAGTTCATTAAGCGCCCGGTATACCATATCGGGCGCCGGTTTTCTTTGTGACCCTTCCCGGTCTCCATGAAATTCCTGCACATATTCCCCGAAGAATTTAGCGCCCAGCTGCTTCACGGCCTGATCGGGTTTATTAGACACGACCGCCATGCGGTAACCTGCCTGTTTCGCCTCAGCCAGCATCTGTATTACTCCCGCATAAGGTGCGGTTTTATCCTCGCAATGCGCCGCATAATGCTCCCTGAACATCTCTAACATCTCCCGGTATGCCGGATTTTCACTGCCCTGCGGCACCGACCGTTCAATCAGCTTCGCCGCACCGTTTCCGACATAGCTTCTGACCTCTTCAAGCGTATGTATCGGATATTCGTATGCGGTCATAACATAATTCACACTGTCGGTTAAATCTTCCAAAGTATTTAATAATGTTCCGTCCAAATCAAATATTATCGTATCCTTCATTTTAATCCTCGTTTTTACCAACATCTGTTGCACATACAGACTCCGCCGGAAGATATCGCATCAGCAGCTGTTCCAACATACTTCCCTCGATGGGTTTCGCCAGATAATCGTCAAATCCTTTCTCCAAATACATCTCCCGAACACCCGCCATGGCATTGGCCGTAAGCACGATCACGGCTGCCTCACTGCTTCTGTTATCCGGCATGGCTTCCATTCTGGCAAGCGTCTCGATTCCGTCCATACCCGGCATCATGTGATCCAGAAGAATCACGTCATAGCGTTCCTTTGCTACACACTCAAGACACTCGCTGCCACTCTGTGCAAAGGTGACCTGCACTTTCGTCTTCCGAAGCAGTCCCCTGATCACGGTAAGATTGACCTTATTGTCATCCACTGCCAATATTTTCGCATCCGGCGCCGTGAATATCGGTGTATTCTTGCGATATCCCTCATGTCTGACTGTCTCTTCTTCCAATGAGCCGACTGTCTCCCCGCCGACTATCTTCTGCTGCAAACGTATCGTGAAGGTAGAGCCTTCGCCGAACACACTCTCCACTTCTACAGACCCGTGCATCAGCTTTACAAGCCGGTCCACGATACTAAGGCCCAGCCCTGATCCCTCTATGGCATGTACCTCTTCTTCATTGACACGATCAAATTTATCAAACAACCGGCCGATATTCTCCTCCTTGATGCCGATACCGGTATCTTTCACCGCAAAAATAAGTTCGACCGTATCCTCCTTCACACGTTGATAGGAGACTTTCATCGTCACGCTACCCTTCATTGTGTACTTGACTGCATTAGTCAAAATATTGAGTATAACCTGGCGGACTCTCACCTCGTCCCCCAGCAGACAATCCGGCGTATCCTCCGGTACGTCAAATACCAGTGCAAGCCCTTTCTTCTCGGCACGCATACGACATTCCATCCGGAGTGCCTTAAGCATGGATTTCAAAGAATAGGTTCCCTCCACCACTTCCAGCATACCCGATTCGATCTTGGAGAAATCGAGTATGTCATTGATCAGCACCAGAAGCGTCTTACTGGCATCCTGTATATTTCCCGCATACTCTAAGACCGCAGCGTCATCACTTTCCCTGAGAATCATCTCATTCATACCCATGACAGCATTGATCGGCGTTCTGATCTCGTGGGACATATTGGCAAGAAATACGCTCTTCGCCTCATTTGCCTTATCCGCACGCTGCTTCTCCATACCCACTCTCTCCAGCATACGCACACGCTCTGTCACATCATGCACAATTACAATATAACCGATGATATCCTTGTAGTCGTCATAGATCTTATCAATTGAGATACTACATATATTATTCCGTTTCCAGCAACGCGCCTCCACTCTGTTCTTGCTGCCACGGAACCGGAACGCATTATGATCCAACTCAAAAATATCGCTCAACTGCATCTTACAGCACTCTTCCGCGCTCATATCCAGAAACAAGGTCGCGCCGTTATTCACGATACACAGCCGCTCCGCCTCATCAAACAAAAACACCGGCTCGTCCACGGAATAGTACACAAACTCGGACATATTCTCAAGCGTCATCCTCGTCTTGTTATGGAACAGATATGTCCTGTACAGCACGACACAACCGAAAAACTGCCCGATCGCACAGCCCGGAAACGCGGCAAATCCCGACATCTGCATAATCGTATCCACCGCGCACCCCAAGCACACAACACAAATGCATAAAAGCAGCGAATAGGCAACGATCCTGTCCCGCCTGCGTATACTTCTGCGCAGCATATAGATCGCGACACATGCCATATTAACCGCCGCAATCACACAGTACGCCGTATATGCCACACTCCATACACCGGAAACGAACCGGTACGACATGCCATATGCCGTCATCTCGAATATCATATTTTTACGCTGTATCATAAAGGGAAATAGGATAACACCCAGCCAGATAAAGCCGACGGTCCACTGCTTCAATCTGCCGCGCACATTTGACCAATAGACCATCATATGCGTATTGCATATAAGCAGACCGAAGATATGGAACATCCCCAGCGCACGCATGAGCGCCGCCTTATCCTGATCCATCTGAATCAGCACAAGTCCCATACACAGACTCCACCCCGCACTCAACATCGCCGCCGTGAAATAAATCCTGTCGATCCGATTCTTCCTGAACCCTTTGCGCAAGATGGTATATCCTATGATATATGTGATCACAGCGAAATTATAGATCAGGAAAAACATAAAATACTTCATATGTGCTCCTATATGCGGGCTGCCAGCCCCATCACCGCCTCAATCTCCGCTCCGTTGTCCGGTGCCTGTTCCACCAGCTCATGTTTTCCATCCGGACCTATCTGTCCGATCTGATTGCCCTGCTCAGTCTTTTCTAACGTGTAGTAGCGCAGTTCTTTCGTCTCTCGCAGCCAGACGGCATAGGCACGGTAGCATATCCCGTTCTTCGCCGACTCATCCGGCATGTCGATCCTTGTGATCTGCATATCTTCCGTGACATTCAGCGCCATGACCGAGAAATCACCCTGTCTCACCGCTACGGCCGACTTCCTGTCCTCCGGATAACATTCTCTGTAGAACCGCAATATCAGTTCTCCCTCTTCGTGCTGCAGATGCTTTAGTCCTTCTTCCTTATTCTCAAACAGGTATTTCGGAAGCAGATGCAATGTCACCCTGTTATGCACCAGCTGCTGAAACTGTTTCTCCGTCACCCTAATCGTCTTCGGCTGCTTCGGCGCACCAAGACGCTTGGCCGCCACATCCAATATCTCCTGTGGCAGCACCATATTATGTGTAAAAGGATTCAGCACGACAGTCTCCACCTGCCCCTTATTCGCCATGATCATGGAAACGCATGATCCAAAAGGCATCGCCATAAGCGCCGGACTCTTCTTATCCTGCGGTATCTGAGCTGCGGAAGTAAAAATCGGAAGCGCCTGCTCACCGGTCTCCTTGCGCAACAGACACGGAACTACCTTGGCCTCCGGCGGAAGCTTGATCTGCCTGCCTTCCTTCATCAATTTCTCTGTTTCCTCGTCTAACCCCTGCGGCGGCATGGCGGGAACCAGTATCATCGCCTTCTCCAAAACCTCCATAACCGCGACATACTTCTCCTTGCGCCTATCCTGCACATATTCCTCTAATACCGCTTCCAACTGTGTATTGTCCATCTTAATCCCCCATAATATGACTCTGCTCCTTTACCGTACGATACCTCATAAGTATATCAGAGTTTTTCCTTCCTGCCAATCTGTCGGATCATCCCGATCAGCTTCCGATCCACCAGATGCAGCACTGTGGCCAGCACGATCGAGGCCGCATAACACGCCAGTATATATCCTATCCTGTTTGAAACAGGCATATACAGCAGGAACAAATTATGTATCAAATACAACTCCAGTGCAATGCTTCCCAGAAAATCAAGGATCTTATTACCGCATTCGATCTTCTGCAATATAACGATCACCGTAAAGACCGTCACAAGAACAAAGGGTGTCTGTACAGCCAGAGTCTGCACCTTCTCTTTATAGCCGGGATAGCCGTCCCACTCATACCAATACCCCTTGTTCTGTAGCATAAACATCGTCTCTTTATACAAAAATGCAGTCATGAGCACCGACACGATCGGTACGATCGAATAGAATTTCCTGACAAACCCAAGAATCTGCTTTTCCCATTTTGCAAAAATAATTCCTGCAGGCATAAGAAGCGTCGTGTTATACCACCATTCTCCATGGAACCACAATCCCTGCGTCGGCGTCGTCTTGTCATGCCCGAGCCGCAGACTGAACCCGATCAGGATCAATGTTAAGATGATGTACACGGCACATGCTGCGTTCCTGTTTTTGATCAGGCGGAATACAAAGTAAAACAGCAGATACATAATCAGTATCTCCACGATGTACCACATCTGAGAATTCATCAGAATCACACCCGTCAGATAAGGCACAAGTTCTCCTTTTTTAAACTCATAACCGAAAAGATAAGAGCCTAGAATAAAGACAAAATTGCACATATAGAAAGGCACAAGAACCGCTGGGAGTCTGCCGCGCAGAAATCCCTTCAGATAATCCGGTTTATCGCGCAGGCTGGAATAAAGTCCGTATCCGGAAAAGAAAAAGAACATTCCCACAAAGCATACCCCGATATCCACCATAAACAACAGGATACCCGGATCTTCGTTCGCAAAATAAATCGTCTGAGACATATGATGTAACATAATGCTCACCGCACAGAATCCTAAAATCCCCTTCGAAGTATGTAAAGATAAGGAAGTCTCACGCCATAATCCTCTGCCCGCCGGTTTCACGCCGATCAGCAGAATCACCGCCAATATACTGTAAAATACGAAATAATATTCCTTTGCCATCATATCCGCCTTTCTCCGCCTTCTTTCCCGGAGGACCCGTCATTTCATTCTTTATCCGTTATACGCTGTTTACTTCTATCCGGCAGCTGTGCCAGCACGATTGCCACCACCATCAGACAGCACCCTATCAGTTCTCTTCCGCTCATGGTCTGGTCCAAAATGAGAAAGCCAGCCACCACGGAAACCACCGACTCCAGACTTAAAATCAGAGAGGCAACCGTCGGGTTCATATCCTTCTGTCCTACAATCTGTAATGTATACGCAACGCCGCAGGACATGATGCCCCCGTAACAGATCGGCTTCCAGGCGGCAAGAATGCTGCCAACGTCGGGCTGCTCAAATAATAGGCTGCAAAGAAGAGACAATATCCCGCATACCCAAAACTGAATGCATGACATTCTCACACCGTCCACCTTCGGTGAAAAATAATCGATCACAAGAATGTGCAGGGAAAAAACAACCGCACATGCAAGCACTAAGGCATCCCCCCGCTCCAGATTAAGACCGTTTGCCATACACAAAAGATAAAGTCCGCATACTGCGAACATAACGCCGATCCATACTTTGATCCCGACTTTCTTATGTACAAAAAGTCCCATGACCGGTACAAGAAGAATATACATTGCCGTGATAAATCCTGCTTTACCGACCGATGTGTACTGAATCCCGACCTGCTGCAGGCTGCTTGCCGTAAACAGGATAACACCACAGCATAAGCCGCCCGTCAATAATTGTCTGCCGTGTCGCGCTGTCACATCCGCCACCTGCGACCGTATCTCCGCATCCGTCTCCTGCTTTTCTTTTCTCCCGCCCTGCAGTCTGTCAAGAAACAGGATACACGGCAGTAAAACAAGGCCGCCCAGAATACACCGCACGCCGTTGTAGGTAAAAGGCCCCACATAATCCATGCCCGCACTCTGCGCCACAAACGCCACGCCCCAGATCACCGCCGTCAGAAACAGCAGCAGCGACTGTCGTAAAATAAATCTGTTCATATACTCATGCCTTTCTCACAGCCTGCGAATTCCGCCATTATCGTTCAAGTGTCAGATTCTTAAGCTGTTCGATCATCTCCATGTCATCCGCATTGACCTTCAGGTTTGAGTCAAAGCTCTCCCCTTGTGCCGTGGTGACTTTGATCTCTATGATACTGCCCTCTTTGATACCGTTTTTCACCACTGCTGATATAAATTTGGGGAACTTCGGATGATTACGCTGAAAACGTCCCCACAAATTCATCAACTGTAAAATTGCCGCCGGGTTCTGTATATTCATTCTGTTTCCTCCTCCGATAACACCGCGATCTTAAGTTCCGCAAGCTGTTTCTCATCCACTGTTCCGGGAGCCTCCGTCATCAGACAGGACGCGTCCTTGATTTTAGGAAAAGCGATAACCTCACGGATGTTATCCGCACCCACAAGAAGCATCACAAACCGATCCAGACCGTATGCCAGTCCCGCATGAGGCGGAACTCCGTACTTGAAAGCGCTTAACAGGAAACCGAACTGCTCCCACGCCTGCTCCTTGGTAAACCCAAGCACCTCAAACATTTTCTCTTGAATATCATCCTGATGGATTCTGACCGAACCGCCGCCAAGCTCCACACCGTTTAATACGATATCATATGCCTTGGCGCGGACACGTCCCGGATCGGAATCAATATACTGCCAGTCTTCCTCCATCGGCATGGTAAACGGATGATGCATCGCCATGAAGCGGTTCTCCTCCTCGCTCCACTCAAGCAGCGGGAACTCCACCACCCACAGGAAATTGAACTTAGACTCGTCGATTAATCCAAGCTGCTTTCCCAACTCCACACGAAGCGCACCCAACACGCTGTAAACAATATTCTTCTTATCGGCCGCAAAGAGAAGCAGATCTCCCTTCTCTCCCTGCATCGCCTGTACCAGTCTGTCCAGTTCTTCCTCCGTCATAAATTTGGCAAAAGAAGATTTATATGTGCCGTCCTCCTGCACACTCAAGTACGCCAGCCCTTTCGCGCCGTATCCCTTGGCAAAGTCCACCAGCGCATCGATCTTCTTGCGGGGCATGGCCGCCTGTCCCTTTACATTCAGGCCTCTTACGGAACCGCCACTCTCTAACGCAGAAGCAAACACCCCGAAACCACAGCCCGCCACTGTTTCCGACACATCTGTCAGTTCCATCTCAAAGCGGGTATCCGGTTTATCGGAACCGTAACGATCCATCGCCTCCTGCCATGAAATACGCGGCAGCGGAAGCTGCACATCAAGTCCGATGGCTTCCTTGCAGATATGACGGATCAGTCTCTCGTTAACTTCAATCACGTCATCCACATCCACGAAGGATAACTCCATATCCGCCTGCGTAAATTCCGGCTGTCTGTCTGCACGCAGATCCTCATCACGGAAACACTTCGCGATCTGGAAATACCTGTCATAGCCGGAGCACATGAGGAGCTGTTTGTACAACTGCGGCGACTGCGGCAGTGCATAGAAGCTGCCCGGATGCACGCGGCTGGGCACCAGATAATCGCGCGCGCCTTCCGGAGTCGATTTGATCAGC
>CAMWMS010000099.1 GCA_947175435.1 uncultured Lachnospiraceae bacterium
CTTGATTAGATTCACTTAGGCTGCGTATTATGCAGCCTTAGAGAATCTTCAAGTCCTATTATACATCATTATTGTGTCGGTATAAAGGGGAGATGGCAGAATCGGTCGCTCAGAGTAGAGTTAATATCTGCGTCACCGCGCTCTCGCTCCGCAAAAAGCGTAGCGGACACTAGACTCGTGAAATACCTCGTCAAGTGCCGACGCTTTTTGAGGGGTTCCTTCAGATATTAACTCCACTCTGAGCTTAGTCTGTGGTGTGGGCATGAAAAGTGACCAAAACTTTGTCGCAGAGATTGATCCTTAAATATAAGGTTGACATATGTAACCCCAAATGTTATATTGAAATTAGGGTTACATGAGTCAACCTTTTGTGTGCATAGGCAGGATTCGAGATTTTATTCGTGCCCTCAGCGTAAAACATTTCGGAACGGAGAAAGTTATGGAAGAAAAAGCAATCAGTTTATCTAACAGTGAATGGCATATCATGGAGAATCTGTGGGAGCAGTCTCCAAAGACAGCGACACAGCTTATAAAGGCGATGGAGGAAGAGACGGGATGGGCGAAGAGCACCACGAAGACTGTTCTGAAACGGATG
Organism: uncultured Lachnospiraceae bacterium; assembly: GCA_947175435.1. Classification (GTDB taxonomy): domain Bacteria; phylum Bacillota; class Clostridia; order Lachnospirales; family Lachnospiraceae; genus UBA3282. The sequence goes on from CAMWMS010000099.1 coordinate 596, forward strand.
GAGCAGAAAGGCTGTATCGCGTATCGGGAAGGAGAAAAAGCACGGGAATATTATCCGCTTCTGAAACGGGACGAAGTGGTAGAGTCAGAGACGAGCAGTTTTATTAACCGAATCTATAACGGGAGTCTGGGACTGATGGTAAATACATTGGTTAAGAAACAGGAAATTTCGGATGAAGAGATGGAAGAACTCTATCGGATCATCAAGAACGCAAGGAAGAAGAAATGATGATTGGTAATTTAGTCCAGAGCTGCGGTGAGCATGCAATGAACCGGCTCTGAAGGAGGGACTGTTATGGTAGGTGTTATGATACAGGCGGCGTTTTTGGTGATTGCAATACTTGCGGTGCAGAAATTGTTCGGAGAGAAATTACACGCATACGTGCGATACGGATTATGGCTGATCGTTGTGATACGGCTTATGGTTCCGGTCAATTTAATACAGAGTCCGATCAGTATGCTACGTATCGTGGACAAAGTGATGACACAGTACGTGCAGGCAGATGAAGACACGCCTTATATATATGTTACAGGGAAAACTGAGAATGTATCAGAAATAGAGAATGCAGAGCAGACCGCGAATGCATCAAGGAAAGAGAATCCAGAGCAGACCGGTAAAAAGGAACGTGCCGATCTTGGATGGCAAGCAGATGAAAATATCGGAATAAACAAAAAAAATATAACAGATACGAATGAGAGATATGTGCACAATCAAGAAATAGGTAAACTCGGTGCAACGCAGGCCGAGAATAAACAAGATGTGTACAGCGTAATAACGGATGAAATCAGTTCAGAGGAACAGACGGACAGCAATGCGAGTATAGCTCATCGCTTATCGGTATCTTTCGTAAACATAATACGGTCAGTCTGGCTTACAGGCAGTCTGCTTGCAGGAGGGTTCTTTGGCTTGTCATACTTGCTGTTCCGGCGCAGGCTGCGTAAGACGCGGATAGCTTATCAGGGAGACTGTGAAGGTGTGCCGCAGAAGAGGTGCGTACCGGTTTATCTGGTAAAAGGTCTGGAATCCCCCTGTCTTGCAGGATTTTTCCGGCCGGCGGTTTATATCGGGACAGAGGTGGATACGGATTCAGATACATTCCGATATGCCGTGATTCATGAACAAGTGCATTATCTGCACGGGGATCACCTGTGGGCTATGTTGAGAATGGTGCTTGTCAGCATGTATTGGCTTCACCCCTTCGTGTGGATTGCGGCGGCAGCTTCTGCGAGGGATGGTGAGATCGCCTGCGATTACGGGGCGACACGGAAAATAGGGCAGGAAGAACGGTTTGCCTACAGTGAGATGCTGTTGACATTTTCCCAAATAAAAAGGGGAAAAAGAGTATACTCCTACGGAACAATGCTTCGACCGGCAAAATCTGAATTAAAGGAAAGAATCCTCTGGTTGACGGAAGCAAGGCATAGCAGAGCATGGGCAGGTGTTCTGGCAGTCGTATGCATGATCCTCATAGCAGGATGTGCACTGACCGGCGCATCGACGGAAAATGCAGAGGGACAGGATCGCAGGGAGTCTATGGATTCTGCCGGGGACAGCGCAAATGATAGTCGGACATTAGCAGATTCTGCCGAAGACAAGACGGGCAATTCCGGTGAGAATGGAACCGGCGATTTGACCAAAATAAAAGCCGGTGAAGTGAATGACAAGTCAGATGATGGAATATCCGACGAGCTATCTCGGGATGAAAATTCTGCAGAAAAAGATAATTCCGATGAGCCGATTCGCGAGGTCGGACAGATCGAGGCGCAGGCGGCAGAGTTGTCAGGAGAGACGATTTTCGGCGCAGACGGACCGAGACTGGATTATGCAGGGGGTCTCGGAACAGGGAAAGAGAATGTCATCATTTTCCACGACTATTTCGGATTGATCGTGTATGATCTGATGAACAGGAAGGTCGTGAGAAGCCTTGATCTTAAACCGATCGGCTGCCATATGACACAGGGGGATGATGCCTGTCAGGTAGCGGTATCAGCGGACGGCAATACCGTGTGGCTACATCCGGGATCAAAGCAGTATAAATACCGCTATGACGTGGAGAATAACCTGCTCTGGCAGGAGCCTCTGGTTAAGACTTTTGACATAGATTTAGAGGGAGAGGATCTTTTTAACCGATACTTGGTGACGGAAGATACTACACAGAAGTATGTGGGTTGGCGTTCCAATTATCTGTATGAGGATTATAAGGACGAATGGGGACTGCAGAGGACGTATATCTATCTCTATGTTCCTAATGCAGAGGAAGTGAAGCTGGGAAATCTGCAATGTACATGGGATGATATGGTTTTTATGTTAGAGTGGAATCATTCTGACGAATCGAATGCCTCGGCGGCGGAAGATGTCGGCTTCCCCTATCGTTATGACGGAATCGTAAATGAGGTGCAGATTATTTTCGATAAGCCTTGTAATTATTCACGTATTTCCGACACTTATATAAGCAGAGTTCACCCCTACACGCAGGAAGTGATATGGCATGAGGGCATCGATTATGTGGCAGAGACAGGATCAGATGTCTATGCGGCGGCAGCGGGTATTGTATATGAGACGGGATATTTGGCAAAATACGGTAATTATGTGGTATTGCTTCACATAAACGGGGAGATGACATATTACTGCCACTGCCAAAAGATACTCGTGGAGAAAGATGATCAGGTGGAGCGGGGCAGCACCATCGCCACGGTAGGCAGCACCGGCATGTCCACAGGAGCGCATCTACACTTTGCGATCAGTTCACATGGAGAGTTTGTCGATCCGCAGGAGGAAATGCGGGAGTTGCAGGATCTGGATTGATCTTTTCCTGCCTAAAATCTGTTATTTCTTATATAAAGACAGATTACGTGAACAGCATACAACGTGGAGGGCAGGCATGAGATTATATAAACTGGAGCTGTTGAAGCTGACAGGGAGAAGATTTACGCAGATTATGACCGGACTGCTTCTGGCGGTGTTGGTGCTTCAACTATGGGTGGAGAGCGGACTGGCAGGTGCATGGAAAGCCGAAAGTGATTTCGGGCAGTTTATTGGATATGTGCGGTTTATAGATTTATCACAGTATTTCGTCTTGTACGGGATGATCTGGCTGACAGCCATGCTGACCCCTTTCTATTGTGAGGACAGGCAGAGCAGGACGGATGTGCTGATTATGACATCTGCCAAAGGTAAACTCTCTGATTTTGCCGCAAGACTTGCCGTGGCGTTTACATTAGCGGTCGCCGTAATTGTTCTTGCGTTGGGGGCAGCTTATTGGGGCTGCTATGTACTGTACGGATATTCTGACGGAAATACTTCCGCGAGAGAAATATATTTCTGGATAGATGAGACGGCATCTGCGCTATTAGATGGCAGTATATATGCTTTTATAAGATATTACCTGATTCTTGTGTTGTGCGCGGTTCTTATGCTGACCGGAATCATCGTATGGGTTTCTGCGAAGAGCAGCAAAACGGTACACTCTTTGATTGCGGTTTCCGGCATATTCTGGTTTCCGGTTATGTTGGAGAGCGGCCTAAACCCAAGGGGGATCGGTTTCCTGCTGGTAACGGGACAGCCAGTCTACCTCATTATAGTGAGATATCTATGTGAAAACTGGTCACTGTATGGGCAGCATATTTTTCTGGCGCTTCTTGTGGCGGCATTGGGAAGTCTATGCGGCGGCAGACGATGGTGCCTGCCGCATAGACAGTAAAAAATGAGTCCTGTCCGATTGTGGGCAGGACTCGTAACCTATCAGGTAAATTTTACGGATTCACAACATTTCGGTCTTCCCCATCCAGAAAGGCCGCTATATTCTTACACACTTCTTCTACGAGATTCATCCGTGATTCCGTGCTGGCCCATGACATGTGAGGCGTGATGATCAGTTTTGTGCTGTCCTGAATTTTGCCCAACGGATTGTCTCTTGTCATAGGTTCTTTTTCCAGAACATCCAATCCGGCAGCCGCGATCTGATCGGTTATCAGGGCATCGTAGAGTGCCTGGGTATCGACTACAGGACCTCTTGCGACGTTGATCAGGATCGCCGTTTTTTTCATTTGGCCGAAAGCTTCTTTATTCATCAGCCCCCTTGTCCTGTCGCTGAGAGGGCAGTGCAGGGACAGAATGTCGGATTCTTTTAACAGGGTATCAAATTCTACACGCTCATAATCCGTGCAGGAGCTTTTGCCGGAAGCGGAGTAGAAGATTATTTTGCAGCCGAATGCCTGCGCCAGCTGTGCGACTCTGCGACCGATCGTTCCCATACCGACAATACCCCATGTCTTTCCGGCCAGATCATTAAAAGGCCTGTCGAAGTTGGAGAAACGATCCTGCGCGCTGTAGGTTCCCGACTTGACATAGCTGTCATAGAAAGCGATTTTCTCGGTCAGCATAAGCGCCAGCAAAAGAGTATGCTGCGCAACTGCCGGAGTACAGTAATTTACCACATTGGCGACTTTGATTCCGCGGCTTTTGCAGTAGACCAGATCTACATTGTCGAAGCCTGTCGCGAACAGGCAGATCAGCTTTACGTTGGGAGCGTCTTTTAATGTGGTTTCGTTCAGAGGCGCCTTGTTCGCGATGATAATGTCCGCGTCCTTTACACGCTCGGCGGTGTTTTCCGCGACCGTATTCGGGTAATAGGTCACCTCTCCGAATTTTTCAAAACAGGATACGTCAATATCGGTTCCCACACTGTTTCTTTCCAAAACGACCAGTTTCATATCTGTCCTCCGTTTCCGGCCTCTGTTTATCCTCAAAATCTATGATCAGGAGAAAAGAAGACCAAATTTCTTGAAATATGAGATTATTGGTAACTGTTCAGAAGGTGTTTCCGCGAGGAACAGGGTTCTGAACAGTTACGATTATTGTAACATAGCGGCCGGGGTTTTCCCAGTGTTTTGGGAGAAAAGAATCTAATAGTATTTTATCATGGAATTATGGAACATAATTTGATATAATAGATGCAGATTACATAAAGATACGGCAATAACCGTGAAAAATCCGAAAGGAGACTACAATATGCTTGCAACATTGATACCATTTTTTGATAAAGACATGAAGGTATGTGCCTATTCGTTGTTTTCACAGAAGGAGAATTATCTGCTCAATCCGGAGCTGCAGGGATCGGCTATACTGAACGGTTCAGGCAGGGTGAGCGGTCTTGAGATCATAGAGAATATCGGAATCGACACACTCTCACCGGGAACGAAGGTTTTCCTTCCTGTGGGACCGATTAATATATTTGCGGATATTGAAGCGCAGTCAGCCGAGATGCGGGACAGACTGGTACTTCTGTGCGATAATACCATTACCAACACGGATGCGTATCGCAAAAGGCTTAAACAACTTAAACAGGGCGGTTATAAACTGGCAATCTTTAAACTTCCGGTAGCGCAGTTTGAGAATTATAAAGAGATTTTGAAATTAATGGATTACATTATTCTGGACTGCAAGAAAATAGATGTAATGAAAGCGAAGATCTATTTTGCACATCAGTATCCGAAAATTAAGATTTGTGTCGGTAATGTGGAAAATCAGGAGCTGTTTGACCGGGTGAAACAGGATAAGGCATTCCATCTCTTTGAAGGCAGATTCTATCGTATTCCGGTTACCAAAGGAAAGACAGCGATCGAGCCGCTTAAAGTTAATTATCTGGAATTAATGAACACGGTGAATGATGAGGATTATGAATTGACGCAGGCGGCGGATATTATCGGCCGTGATACGGCGCTTGTTCTGTCCTTGTTGGAGATGGTAAATCGGATTTCCGTTAATTCACAGATTACTTCAATTCGTCATGCGGCAGCGATACTCGGACAGAAAGAGCTGAAGAAATGGATCAATACCGTGATCACAAAAGAACTGTGTGCGGACAGACCCAATGAGATTACAAGAATTTCCCTGCTTAGGGCGAAATTCGCAGAGTGTCTGGCACCGGCCTTCGGACTGGGGCTGAAAGCTTCGGAATTATTCTTAATGGGGTTATTCTCGGTTCTGGATATTATTCTGAATGTACCGTTAGAGGAAGGACTTGCCCGGGTAAATGTATCTAAAGATATTTCGGACGCGCTGATCAGTCATAAGGGTGATCTGGCGGATGTGTATGACTTTATACTTGCTTATGAGAATGCGGATTGGCAGGAAGCATGCAGATGGCTGGTTGTGAAGGATATCAGTATTGATACGGTATATCAGGCATACATTGAGGCGGTATGCTGGTATCGGGAAGTGTTCTTCTAGTTTAATAGGGTCATAATTACCCGGATGAGGTTCTGACGGGTAGTTAGATAAATCAAGTGATGATAGGACAGACGACCATCACTATAATAAAAATTCGGCTGATTAATTTTAAGGAGGAAACTATCAATGAGTAGCGAAATCAGAGACATTAATCTTGCCGAATCCGGTGAGAGAAAGATCGAGTGGGTTAAGAGGAATTGTGATCTGCTCAGGACATTGGAGAAGGAGTTCTCCGAGAGCAAGCCCTTTGCAGGCAAGAAAATTACCTTGTCGGTGCATTTGGAGGCGAAGACGGCATATCTGTGTCTGGTGCTGGCAGCGGGCGGCGCCGAGATGTATGTGACGGGTTCTAATCCGCTGTCCACTCAGGATGATGTGGCGGCAGCGCTTGTGAAGGCAGGACTGGAAGTTCATGCATGGTATGATGCCACGCAGGAAGAATATGAGACTCATATCCGTCACGTGCTGGAAGCAGGTCCGAATATTATTATCGACGATGGCGGCGATCTGGTTACTATGGTGCATAAAGAGATGCCGCATCTGATTCCGAATATTATCGGCGGCTGCGAGGAGACGACTACAGGTATTATCCGTCTGGAAGCTATGAATAAGGCGGGAGAATTGAAGTTCCCCATGGTGCGTGTCAACAATGCGGCATGTAAGCATTTCTTCGACAACAGATACGGTACAGGACAGTCCGTATGGGACGGTATTAACAGAACGACGAATCTGATTGTTGCAGGTAAGATCGTGGTTGTTGCGGGTTACGGCTGGTGCGGTAAAGGTACGGCAATGAGAGCGAAAGGCTTGGGTGCGCGTGTTATCGTTACGGAGATCGATCCCATCAAGGCAATCGAGGCAGTGATGGACGGATTCGATGTAATGCCGATGAAAGAAGCAGCTAAGGTCGGCGATTTCTTCATTACCGTGACAGGATGTGACGGCGTTATTGATAAAGAAGATTTTGCGGAGATGAAAGAAGGCGCGATCCTCTGTAATGCAGGACACTTTGACTGCGAGATCGACATGGCGTGGCTCAAGGCGAATGCGGTGGAGAAGAAGGAGCAGCGCAAGAATATTATGGGATATAAACTTCCTACAGGTCAGTGGATTTTCGTGCTGGCGGAAGGTCGTCTCGTAAATCTGGCAGCGGGCGACGGACATCCGGCAGAGATCATGGATATGAGCTTTGCGATTCAGGCGTTATCTGCGAAATATCTTGTGGAGCACGGCAGTGAATTGCAGGAGAAATTGATTGACGTACCGGAAGAGGTAGATAAGGATGTGGCGAAGCGGAAGCTGGCATTCTTAGGGAAAGAGATTGATGTGCTGACGCCGGAACAGGAAAAATATTTGAATAGTTATACGGTGTAGACTACGATTATAAGTGAAAGAATAAGAGACAGAACTGCCGCGAAGCGGGTGAGAGATTGCCGGTGGAGAGGTAGTTCTGTTTTTTGTGGAAAAAAGAGGGATTGTGAGGCAAATGGCATAAATTCTCCTCTTGTGTCCGGCTTCGTCATATGAATTTTCTAAATATTCCGGTTAGATTAAGATATGCAGACGAAACCGTCCTTTATTCGCCATCCAGGCTCATGTCGGACTTTTCGGGACATCCGTGTCCCGAAATTTCTGGATATTGAACGGAATATTAAGAAAATTTCATATTCCTACGCAGGACGACTGCGAGGAGAATTTATGCCATTTGCCGTCCAAGGTTATTGTATTTGATAAAAGGGGTTGACATTTGCTGTCTACAGACGTAAACTATATTTAAAGTCTACAAGCGTAAACATAATTAATGCGTAATGCATGAGAACGGAGGAATTATGGCGGATAAGAAAATATCGGATGCGGAGTTGGAAATATTGGAGGTATTGTGGGCTGCAGGAGAGGCGCTAAATGCGAATGAGATTCGCGCGCAGCTGAATGAGAAGAAGGATTGGGAGCGTACTACGGTGCTGACGTTGATACGCAGGCTGCTTGATAAGGGTGTGATCGGACAGGAGAAGAGAGAGGTCTACTATTATGCGCCCTGTGTGGAGCGGAGTGATTATGTGAAAGGGGAGACAAAGAGTTTCCTAAACAAATTTTTCAAAGGAAATGCGAAGAATCTGGCGGCGGCGCTGATTGAAGATGAGGATTTGAGCAGAGATGATATTGAGGAACTGCGGGCGTATTTTCAGGAACATTTTCGATAAGGAAGGAAACGTGAGCGTATGGGACAATTATTTAAGATAGTTTTATCTTTATCAATATCCGGCACTTTAGTGGGCGGAATCATTCTGTTGGTCAGACCCGTGGCGAAGAAATATTTCTCTAAGAGGTGGATGTATTACCTGTGGTTGATCGTTCTGTGCAGGCTGTTACTGCCGGTGCATGTGGGCGTCAACTTCATGGATACTCTGTTTACAGCGGTATCGGAGCGGGAAACTGTGCAGGACATAACCGAAGTGAAGAAAGCTCTTCCGTCTGTATCTGAGGGCGCGAGGGAGACGGATGATAGCGAGACGGAAGGCATAAGAACGGCGAATGCGGTAAGTACAACAACCGCAGGAGGAGATAAGGGTGCGAAAGACTCAGGAAATGAAAGGGCGAGAGCCATATTCACCATAGCAGGACTGATCTGGCTGATGGGAGTGCTGGTCTGTGCTCTGTGGAAGATATGCGACTATCGCAGATTTGTGGGAAATATCAGCAGAAACTCTGCGTTGGTAACTGACCTAGGGATATTGGCGGCCCGGGAAGAGTGTCTGACGAGACTCGGCATTAAAAGGCGCGTGCCGATTTATAAGAGCAGCCAAGTAAACAGTCCGATGCAGATCGGGTTTTTCGGCTCATGTATCGTAATACCGCCGGATATGCCGGCAGACATTACGCTGATCCTATACCATGAGCTTATGCACTGTAAGAAGCGGGATATTGGTTATAAGTGGCTGTTTCAGGTAGTGTTGTGCGTGCATTGGTTCAATCCTGTCGTGTATTTGTTTCAGCGTAAATTTCATCTGGATTGCGAGCTTGCATGTGACGAGGCAGTGATGAAGCTACTGACTGATGAGGGACGCAGGGCATACGGCGATGTGCTTCTGGATATGGCAGAACGAAATATTGTTTGTCGCAGGAATGTGCTTGCGATGACACTGATGGAAGAGAAGGGTACGTTGAAAGAGAGATTGCAGGGGATTATTCAATATCGTAAAAGAAGCGTGAGTGCTGTGATCTGTGCGGCTGTTGTAGTCGTTGTGCTGCTTATTGCGGCTTTGGCAGGAGGCGTGGTTTTAGCGGGCAGTCAGGATCGTGCCGGAAAACAGATGCTCCTTACGAATAGGGGCGATGAAATGGATGGGAGCTTGGGATGGGTGTTGTTCTCGATATTGACCGGAAATACAGGTGATTTCCTGAATCAGGAGATTTTGGTCTCCCATGATGGATTGGCATACCGCATGTATGATGATGATGAGCTGATAGCAGACCGGGATGAGAATGATGTATGGCGGGCATGGAACAGATGGGGCGGCGAAAGAAAAGTGAACTGTGACGGTTTGATCTTGAACGGGTCCGATACCATGCATATCCTATATACAAATAAGGATACGACAATAGAGGTTGAGTCTTGTTTTGAGCTTGCAGGGGGCAGGTTTAAATTTGTACATGTAACACCCGACGGAAAAGTGAACATCTTGAATGAGAGCGGCGAACGAAGCACAGAGAAGATCACGCTTCCGCAGGGAAGAAACGCGTTTAAGGTCGTGGGGCAGGAAGCCCGTGTGAAGAATTTACAGCTTGCATACTCTGAGATGACGGAGGAAGATTATGACGGGATTTTTATCGATGAGGAAGAAGAAAGCGAATATAAGAAAAATAAGATAAGGCAGGAGATTGTAGGCGGTACAGTGGACTTGGCGCAAATGCGAACAATTATTATCGATATGGAGCCGGAGGAAGTGAGCGAGTTGTTCAAGATGCTTCTGGATGAGGACATCAAGCTGTATGACGCAGACTGGGATGCCATTTTCACCTATTCGGATACGCATATGTCGGCACAGTATCTGGCGGAAGCATTGAGAGAAGGCAGAGCGGAGAGTTTCTACGGTAATGGGTTGAATAAGATTATCCCGCATGTGAGCCCGGATGATCAAGTGGAGATCGTTACCTCCATGCAAAGAATGTCTTATGATACGCTGTACTTCAGCGCGCTGGCGCTTATGAATAAAAGTCAGTGCGAGACATGTATCATGCATTATATTGATCTGGGGCATACGCTGACAGATTCTCAGCTGGAAAGGCTTGCGTGGTATGTATCTGCCAGTGGATTGGAGAGGATTAAGGAGTATAATGATGAGATGAAGCAGCAACGCTAGAAAAATAGAATACATAAGAAAATTTTAACGACAAAGATAAATAAAATATCCCTTTGTATATGCAGATTGCATCGTTTGTAGATCAGCATATGCAAAGTTTGAGTTTCCGCAAACTGTAATGAAAAAATGAATATGACTCTCCAAAGTACCAA
>CAMWMS010000100.1 GCA_947175435.1 uncultured Lachnospiraceae bacterium
TGCATACAGTCAACAAAGCGTATACCGTGTTGAAACAGGAGGGATACGTGAAGGTAGACCGCAGAAGGGGCGCCATGATCGCGATCGACATCAACAGGATGCAGGCGCTTGATCAGGTGCGCAGAGAATTGCAGGTGACGCTGGCGAAAGCAAGTTGTAAGAATATTTCCAGAGAAGAAGTACATGCTCTTATAGATGAAATATATGAAGACTATGGGAAAGGAATGGATTACTGATGCAGCCACAATTTACAGATAAGGCGAAAGCCGCTTTAATGCTGGCGGAGAGGGCAGCCAGGAGTCTGAGGCAGAGCTATGTGGGAAGCGAACATATCCTGCTGGGTCTGCTGCGCGAGAATACGGGGGTTGCAGCCACGGTTTTACAAAATAATGGCGTGGATGTTGTGCAGCTGAAAGAGATGATCAGGGATCTGATTGCGCCGGAGAGTTCGGTTTTGATCGCGGAGCGGGACGGCTATTCTCCGCGGGCGCAGAGCATTCTGGACGAAGCCCATAGGCAGGCGGAGCGTTTTCACAGCGATAAGACGGGTACAGAGCATATTCTGCTGGCCCTGTTAAAAGAAGGAGAGAACGTGGCGGTCAGACTGCTTAACACCATGGGCATCTCCGTGCAGAAGTTGTATGTGGATGTGTTGGTGGCAATGGGTGAGGACGGCGCCTTATATAAGGAAGATCTGGGGAAGAAGCAGGGCAAAAAGAAGGGATCGACTTCCACGCTGGATCAGTACAGCCGCGATCTGACAGCGCTGGCGAGGGAAGGTAAGCTGGATCCTGTGATCGGCAGGGAAGAGGAGATTACCCGTGTGATCCAGATCTTAAGCCGCAGAACCAAGAACAATCCTTGTCTGATCGGAGAACCGGGTGTAGGAAAGACTGCCGTGGTAGAAGGATTGGCGGCACGGATTGTTACAGGCGACGTGCCTTTTACCGTACAGAATAAAAGGGTGCTGACACTGGATTTGTCCGGTATGGTAGCCGGAAGTAAATACAGAGGAGAATTTGAGGAGAGGATCAAGAAGGTCATACGGGAAGTGATCGAGGATGGTAATGTGGTTCTTTTCCTAGATGAGATGCATACGATCATCGGCGCGGGCGGCGCGGAAGGCGCTATCGATGCCTCTAATATACTGAAGCCTTCTCTGGCCAGGGGAGAGATTCAGTTGATCGGTGCCACCACGATCGCGGAGTATCGTAAATATGTGGAGAAAGATGCGGCATTGGAACGGAGATTTCAGCCTGTGACGGTGGAGGAGCCTACCGTGGAGGAGGCTGAAAACATCCTCCGGGGTGTCGCGCATAAATATGAGGAGCATCACCGTGTCACGATCACCGGGGAAGCCATCAGTGCGGCGGTAGCGCTTTCTAACAGATATATCAATGACCGGAATCTGCCGGATAAAGCCATCGATCTGATCGATGAAGCGGCTGCCGCAGTGCGTCTTAACGTGACCGGACAACCCGATAAGCTGCGGGAACTTTCGGAGGAGATTAAGAAGATCGATCTGCAGATTGAGCGTTCTATTCGTATGGAGGCCTTCACGCAGGCTGCGGAGCTGAAGAAGAAGCAGAGTGATTGTATCAGAAAATATGACCGAATCATCAAGCGCATGGAGAAGGAAGAAGCGAAACGCAACTATGTGGTGGGTGAGAATGAGATCGCGGAGGTAGTGGCTCTCTGGACGAAGATTCCGGTAAAGAAGCTGGCTGAGAAAGAGAGTGAGCGTCTGTTAAAGCTGGAGTCCATACTGCACAAGCGTGTGATCGGGCAGGAGGAAGCGGTGACAGCCGTTGCCAAGGCGATGAGAAGAGGACGTGTAGGGCTGCAGGATCCCAACCGCCCCATCGGTTCATTCCTGTTTCTGGGGCCTACCGGCGTAGGCAAGACGGAGTTAAGCAAGGCTCTGGCGGAAGCGATGTTCGGTTCGGAAAATGCGCTGATCCGTGTAGATATGTCGGAATATATGGAAGGGCACTCTGTGTCCAAGATGATCGGTTCGCCGCCGGGGTACGTGGGCTTCGAGGATGGCGGCCAGTTGTCGGAGAAAGTACGGAGAAATCCGTATTCTGTGGTACTTTTCGATGAGATTGAAAAGGCGCATCCGGATGTGTTTAATGTACTTCTACAGGTATTGGATGACGGACATATCACTGATTCTAAAGGTAGGAAGGTCAGCTTCAAGAACACCATCCTGATCATGACTTCCAATGCGGGAGCGCAGAGGATCATTGATCCCAAGAATCTTGGTTTTGGTGCACAGACGACGAAAGAGCAGGATTACGATAAGATGAAGTCTGGTGTGATGGAAGAGGTGAAGCGGCTTTTCAAACCGGAATTCATCAATCGTATTGATGAGATTATGGTATTCCATCCGCTGCACAGAGAGGATATGAAGAAGATTGTCACATTGCTTGCGCAGAATCTGGTGAAACGGTGCAGAGAGCAGATGGAGATCGAACTTGTCATTACACCGTCCGTCAAGGAATGGCTGATCGAGAAGCATATGGATGCCAAGATGGGTGCAAGACCTATGAAACGTGCCATTCAGTCGGAGATCGAGGACGCGCTGGCGGAAGAGATACTTCGAGGCAGTGTCAAACAGGGCGACCGGGTTTCAGCCGGGCTTAAGAATAAGAAAATCGTATTTAACGTACGCGATGATAAATAAAAGGCAAGGACGTAGGAGGAGAAGACAATGGCTGTAGTAGAGGAATTACTGCGAACAGAGGAGAACGGAGCGATCAGTTTCGGCAATTATAAGCTGGAGACGAAGGCAAAGCTGGAGAATTATGAACACGGCGGTGACTTATATAAGGTTAAGACTTATAAGGAACTGACGAAGCTGGAAAAGAATGGCATGTTCGCCTATGAGTCACAGCCCGGAACGAGTGTGATTGATTTTAAGGAGACGGAGGACGGTGTTACTTTTATTGTGGAGGCGGACGAGGATACACAGATCACCGTCGGGCTGGAAGAGGATACGGAGTACAGCGTTACCGTAGGGGATACGAATATCGGTAAGATGAAGACGAACTTGAGCGGCAAGTTGAGCATCAGCGTGGAGCTGGAGCATGCGGGCGAGATCGCGGTTAAGATTGTGAAGAATGGCTAAGAGCAAGACAGGGACAGTGTTTTACTGTCAGAATTGCGGACATGAATCTTCTAAGTGGGTGGGACAGTGTCCCGCCTGCAAAGAGTGGAACAGTATGGTGGAGGAGAAGGTATCGGTAAGAGCCGGCGGCGCATCCCGCGGCATCGGAGGCGGTGCGGGTCGTGGCGTTAAGGCGGCGGAGCCTTCTAATCTGTCGGAGGTGAGCATACAGGAAGAAGAACGTATGCAAACCCGCATAGCGGAACTGGACAGAGTGCTGGGCGGCGGTATCGTGCCCGGCTCGCTTACGTTGGTGGGAGGCGATCCCGGTATCGGTAAGTCCACGCTGCTATTGCAGGTATGCAGGCTGATGGCAGCTGACGGGAGGAAGGTTCTGTATATTTCCGGGGAGGAGTCCCTGCGGCAGATCAAGTTGAGGGCCAACAGGCTGGGAGATTTCTCAGACAATCTTCTCCTGCTGTGCGAGACGAGTCTTGAAGTCGTGGAGCAGACGATCCGCAGCGTCATGCCCGATATCACGATTATCGATTCCATCCAGACAATGTATCATGAGGAAATATCGTCCGCCCCCGGAAGTGTGTCTCAGGTGCGGGAATCCACAAATATTTTGTTACAGCTTGCCAAAGGACTTAACGTATCCGTCTTTATCGTGGGACATGTGACGAAAGAGGGAACGGTAGCGGGTCCGAGAGTGCTGGAGCATATGGTGGATACGGTGCTCTATTTCGAGGGAGACAGACATGCTTCCTACCGCATTCTGCGTGGAGTGAAGAACCGTTTCGGGTCCACCAATGAGATCGGTGTGTTTGAGATGAAGGAGGAAGGGCTGATTGAGGTCAAAAATCCTTCGGAGTTTATGTTGAGCGGCAGACCGGAAGGGGCAAGTGGCTCCGTCGTGTCATGTTCCATGGAAGGGACAAGACCGATCCTTTTAGAGATTCAGGCTCTGGTATGTCACAGTAATTTCGGCATTCCGAGGAGACAAGCCATCGGCACAGATTTTAACAGGGTAAATCTTCTGATGGCGGTATTGGAGAAAAGACTGAATCTTCAGATGTCCGACTGCGATGCCTATGTGAATCTGACCGGAGGAATCCGTATCGTAGAGCCGGCCATTGATCTGGGAATTGCAATGGCGATCGTATCCAGCTTCAAGAATCGTGTGATCGATGATAGGACCATTGCTTTCGGAGAGATCGGATTAAGCGGCGAGGTGCGTGGTGTTTCCATGGTGGGACAGAGGGTGGCGGAAGCTGCCAAACTGGGATTTACCACTTGTATTATTCCAGAGTCCGGTATCGAACAGGTGAAGCCCATAGCGGGAGTGAAAATGATCGGAGTGAGATCTGTGCGGGATGCGATCGATCTGATTTGACAACATAGAAGTTAAGAAAGAGGATGCGATCTTTTGCGGGAAATTTTTAGGATAAATGTAACAAAGATGTAACAAAAATATGAATAAATTTAATATTTTATGCTTTTTCTATACCCAAATGCGGATTTTTGTGATAGGATAAATAAAATGTGTTATTTTGCTATAGATATGTGATAACAATTATGGGTTCTTATGGGATAAACAGGGGTGTTACCGTGAACCTGAACGAAGGAGTCACTTATGGACAAGCAGGTACAGGATTCTCAGGAAGAGCAGCAGAATGAGAATCCGGCAGATAAAAAGTCACGCAGAATCAAGAATATTCCGCTTCTGATCGTAGAGGTCTGTCTGCTCCTTATTGCAGTCGGAGTCATGTATGTAGTGGTAACTACGACGGATGAGGTCGAGCGCAAGACGATCGATAAGGAAAAGATTACGATCAACGAAGAGATTGCGGAGATCAAGCAGACAGTGGAGACAGAGCAGACTGTCAAAGGATATTATAATATCGCCCTGTTCGGCGTGGATTCCAGAAACGGAGACCTTGGTAAGGGAAATAGAAGCGATACGATCATCATCGCGAGTATCAATCAGGATACGAAGGAAATCAAGCTGATATCCGTATTCCGTGATACTTTCCTGAATCTGGGCAATGATTCTTACAATAAATGTAATGCGGCATATGCGCAGGGCGGGCCGGAACAGGCGATCAGTATGTTGAATGCCAATCTGGATCTGGATATTACCGATTATGTGACCGTAGGATTCGGCGGATTGATCGATTCGGTCAATGCACTGGGTGGCATCGAGATGGAGGTCACGAATGCGGAGATCTCACATTTGAATAATTATCAGCTGACCATGGCGGAGGAGCTGAACGTGGATTATATACCGGTGGAACACAGCGGCAAACAGCTCCTGAACGGCATGCAGGCCACGGCCTATTGCAGAATACGCTATACGAAGGGCGATGATTTCAGACGTGCGGAGCGGCAGAGAGATGTGCTGATGGCTATGATGGAGAAAGCAAAACGCGCTTCCGTAGGTGAGTTGACTGATATGGTTAACGCAATATTGCCGGAGGTGGAGACTTCCCTCGGTGTGAATGACATCCTGAGCGTATTAGGCGGCGTAGCGGGTTATGATGTGATCGCCAGTGACGGATTTCCTTTTGCCGATAGCAGAGCCGGTATCAATGTGGGTAGCAAGGGAAGCTGTGTCGTTCCCATTGATTTGGAGGAGAATGTGATAGAACTGCACGGTATCTTATATCCGGAGACAGACTATAAACCATCGAAGCGGGTGATCGGTATCAGCGATGAAATTGAGTCATTGACGGCGGAATACAGATAAAAACAGGAAACTTAAGACAGCAGCCGGGGGATAAGCCCGACTGCTGTCTGTGCGCGTAAGCAGAATATGTGCCTTATTTTTATATCGGCGAATAACAGCCCGGAGTGCATGGGCACAGTAATTGATAACAGAGAGGTCATGACGGCATGAAGAAGCTATTGGTTTATTTAAAAGATTACAAGAAGGAGACAGTCTTAGCGCCCCTTTTTAAAATGTTGGAGGCCACATTTGAGCTGTTCGTACCGCTTGTTATGGCGGCGATCATTGATCAGGGTATCGGCGGCAGCGATATTCCTTATGTGCTGCGTATGGGCGGGCTGCTCACCTTGCTTGGCGTGATCGGACTGGTCTGTTCCATTACGGCGCAGTATTATGCGGCCAAGGCGGCAGTGGGATTTTCCACGAAACTGAAACATGCGTTATTTGAGCATATTCAGGGACTTTCCTTTACGGAGATCGATACACTGGGAACATCCACGATGATTACGCGTATGACATCCGATGTGAATCAGGCGCAGAACGGAGTCAATATGGTACTGCGCCTCTTCCTGCGGTCGCCGTTTATTGTCTTCGGCGCCATGATCATGGCGTTTACCATTGATGTGAAGGCGGCGTTTATTTTTGTCGTAACGATTCCGCTGTTATCCGTGGTAGTCTTCGGCATTATGGTGCTGACCATGCCTATGTATAAGAAGGTGCAGGCGGGGCTGGACAGCGTGTTGGGAGCCACCAGAGAGAATCTTACGGGAGCGCGTGTGATCCGTGCTTTTAACAAGGAGCAGGAGGAGATCGACGCTTTTGAGGAAAAGAACAGCACGTTAGCGCATATGCAGCTTTTCGTCGGCAAATTATCTGCGTTGACTAATCCGGTCACGTATATTATCATCAATGCTGCAACCATTATATTGCTGTATACCGGAGCTGTGCGGGTAGACGAGGGAACGATCACACAGGGTCAGGTGGTGGCGTTAGTCAATTATATGTCTCAGATTCTGATCGAGCTGGTCAAGCTGGCGAATCTGATCATCACCATCACAAAGGCGCTTGCCTGTGCCAACCGGATACAGGGCGTGTTCGAGATACAGTCCAGTATGGAGTGGGCACAGAAATTGACCGATACGGTCCAGACTGGAAACGGTGCGTCGGCAGAGGACGGCAAAGCGCCGGCGAGGCAGCAGGCGACAGATTATATAGTAGAATTTGACCATGTGCATTTAATGTACGCCGGGGCAGGTGCGGAATCCCTGTCAGATCTGGATTTCCGTGTGAAAAAGGGAGAGACCGTCGGCATCATCGGCGGTACGGGATCGGGAAAATCTTCCCTCGTGCATATGATTCCGCGATTCTATGACGCCACACAGGGGTGCGTCAAGGTAGAAGGCAGAGATGTGCGGGAATACACAATGGAAGTGCTGCGTCAGAAAGTGGGGATCGTGCCCCAGAAGGCAGTCCTGTTTCAGGGGACGATCAGAGACAACCTGCTGTGGGGCAGGCAGGATGCCACGGAGGAGGAGCTGTGGCAGGCGGTAGAAACTGCACAGGCTAAGGAGTTCGTGGAGCAGAAGGAAGGAAAGCTGGATGCACCCGTGGCACAGTCCGGAAGGAATCTGTCGGGCGGACAGAGACAGCGTCTGACCATAGCAAGGGCGCTTGTGGGAAGACCCGACATTCTGATTCTGGACGACAGTGCGTCGGCGCTGGACTATGCTACGGATGCGGCGCTCCGGCAGTCGATCCGGAACATGGAAGGAGATATGACGGTCTTTATTGTGTCACAGCGGGCCTCATCTATCCGCCATGCGGATCAGATCATTGTGCTGGAGGATGGGGAAGTAGCGGATATCGGCACGCATGACGAGCTGCTTGCGAGGTGCGGCGTTTATCAGGAGATATACTATTCACAGTATTCTAAGGAGAAGGAGGCGTAGATATGGCAGCGGGAGAAGGAAAGGGCAGTCAGAAGGCGACTCTTTTGAAAGTGTTACATTATATCAGAAAATATTGGATCTATCTGGCGCTGTCCATTGTGATGGCGGCAGTTACCGTGACGTTGACTCTCTACTTGCCGATATTGACCGGTAAGGTCATCGACCTGATTCTGGATAAGGGAATGGTGGATTTTGCGGGCGTATTTCAGATTCTGCAGAAGATGGCAGTGGTGATCGCCGTTACGGCGGCGGCTCAGTGGATCATGAATGTCTGCAATAATAAGATGGCGTATCGCATCGTGCAGGATATCAGGAACGAGGCTTTTCGTAAGATCGAGATTCTGCCGCTTAAATATATAGACGGACATTCTTACGGCGAAGTAGTGAGCCGGGTCATCACCGATGTGGATCAGTTCTCGGACGGTCTGCTGATGGGATTTACCCAGTTCTTCACGGGAGTCATCACGATCCTCGGTACGCTGGGATTCATGCTCAGTGTCAATGTGGCCATCACGGGCGTGGTGGTGTTGATTACGCCGTTATCTTTCCTGGTGGCGGCTTTTATCGCGAAGAAAACTTACACCATGTTCCATGTACAGTCCCAGACACGGGGAGAGCAGACTGCGCTGATCGAGGAGATGATCGGCAACCAGAAGGTGGTGCAGGCTTTTTCTCATGAGGATGAGGCGCTGGAAGAATTTGATGAGATCAACGACAGATTAGGAAAATGCTCCTTAAAAGCGATCTTCTATTCGTCGATCACCAACCCGTCCACGAGATTCGTCAACAATCTGGTCTATGCCGGTGTGGCGGTGACGGGTGCGGTTTATGCGATTAAAGGCGGAATCAGTGTGGGACAGTTGTCCTGCTTCTTAACTTATGCGAATCAGTACACCAAGCCTTTTAACGAGATATCAGGTGTGGTTACGGAATTGCAGAACGCCCTTGCCTGTGCGGCGAGGATATTCGAGCTGATCGAGGAGGAGCCGCAGGTTCCGGACAGTGAGGGTGCGGTTGTTTTAGAGAATGTGGAGGGCAGAGTGGATCTGCAGCATGTTGATTTCTCCTACGTGCCGGATAAGAGGCTGATTACGGACTTCAATCTGTCGGTGCGGGCGGGACAGCGAGTGGCGATCGTCGGGCCCACGGGCTGCGGCAAGACCACGGTCATCAATCTGCTGATGCGATTCTACGATGTGCAGTCCGGCAGGATCTGCGTGGATGATCGGGATATCCGCGATGTGACCAGAAGCAGCCTGCGGGATAACTACGGCATGGTGCTGCAGGAGACATGGCTGAAATCAGGGACGATCAGGGATAACATTGTGATGGGCAAACCGGAGGCGACGCAGGAAGAGATCGTTGCCGCTGCGAAAGCGTCCCACGCCCACAGCTTTATCAAGCGTCTGCCGCAGGGCTATGACACGGTGATCGGCGAAGATGGCGGCAGCCTTTCGCAGGGACAGAAACAGCTTCTGTGCATTACGAGAGTTATGCTGTGTCTGCCGCCCATGTTGATTTTGGATGAGGCGACATCTTCCATTGATACGAGAACGGAGATCAGAATACAGAAGGCCTTTGCGACCATGATGCAGGGCAGAACCAGTTTCATCGTGGCACACAGACTGTCCACGATCCGCGAGGCGGACGTGATCCTTGTGATGAAGGACGGAAATATAATAGAACAGGGTAATCATGAGACACTGCTTGCGCAGAACGGATTCTATGCGACGCTGTACCAGAGTCAGTTTGCCGTATAGTAAGAGGCATCCGCGTTGAAATCCATAAATCGGGAAGCGATGTCTGAGATGGCACCGTTTTCCCATGTAAAAGCCAGATAGTAGTAGACTACCGTATGGGACTTAAGATACTCCTCGGAAGTCAGGAAAGTGAGAAGATCGGCTTTCTCGATCTCATTTTCTTCGCAGAAGACGTCGGGGTCAACAGACAGTCCGTCAATGAAAAAAGACGGCAGTAAGGTAACGATATCGGAATCAAATGGAATCTCTTCCGTGGAAAGGGCCTGATATTCGCCGCCGTCTACAGAGGTAAAAATTCTATATTCGCCGTAAGCGGCAAGGAAAGATTCAGGGGTGTCTCCGACAGATACCCCTCGATTTGTCGTATTCGTCTCTATATCCAATTCATAATCCACTGCAGAGAGCAAAGGCGTACTCTTGCCGCAGCCTGCAAGCAGGCTTAAGGTCAGACCGACGGATACGAGCAGTGTAACAGTTTTCTTCATGGCATGGAAATCCTTTCTCAGTTCATTGCATTAGGAAATTGTTCACCCGAAACAAAAAATCCCGTGAGCGGTAACTCACGGGTGATAGCAGGGGCAGTAGGAATCGAACCCACATCGATGGTTTTGGAGACCACTGTTCTACCTTTGAACTATGCCCCTATGTATTGCAGCAGGTATTTGAAACCGCCGACTTGTATTATAGCATAGATGGGGATGGTTTAGCAAGAAAATTTTTTAATAATCATATGGCACCATTGCGCCCGCGTGTGCGTGTTATTAATGTAGGAGGTGACAGGGAGATATGTCGGTTGAGGAGATTGTCGCGGAATATGGAGATATGTTATTTCGGATCTGTCTGGTAATGCTGTGCAATGAGCAGGACGCGCAGGATGCCGTGCAGGACACCTTATGCAGATACATGGAGCATACGTCGGAGTTTCGCGGCGCGGAACATGAGAAGGCGTGGCTGATCAAGGTTGCGGCTAATCGGTGCAGGGATGTTCACAGAGGAAGAATGCGGCACCCCACAGTGAGTCTGGAGGAGATTTCGACCTACTGTGAACTGCCGGAGCAAAGCGAAGTGCTGACGGCATTGATGAAACTGCCGGATAAGCTGAAAACGGTCATATATCTGCATTACATAGAAGGCTATAAGACAGAGGAGATCGCCGGGATGCTGGGAATCACCGTAAATGCCGTGAGGAAAAGGCTGCAGAGAGCACGAAAGAGCCTGCAGCTATTACTGCAGTAAATAACGCGGTGCCAGCAAGAATCGCCGCGAAGCAAGATTTTTTGTTGCAGAAAGTAGCGTGTTGCCAGCAAGAATCGCTGCGAAGCAAGATTCTTGCCGATTTTGCCGCAGGCAAAATCAAAGGAAAGGAGTCGGGTGAAAATGAGAGTTGAGGATTTAAGA
>CAMWMS010000101.1 GCA_947175435.1 uncultured Lachnospiraceae bacterium
ACCTGCACATGGCTGAAAAGCTGATAGGCTATCACCGCCGCACCGCAGCCTCCCGCACTTCCCAGAAACAGATAAGCCCAGTTACCTGTAGCGATAAACACTATCATCACATAGACGAGAAAGAAGATCAAGGCGCTGCCCAGATCCTTGGAAGCTACTAAAATAAGCACATGTGCACCTGCCACCACCGCTGAAAGTTCAACCCGGAGCAGATCATGAGATTCACTGAGCGCACTGGCAAGGAAAAAAACAAATATAATCTTTACAAATTCCGAAGGCTGGAAAGTCACACCCGCGATCGAGTAAGATATTTTGGAACCATAGGTGGTGGAACCTAAGATCAGCACAATGCCGATCGCTACAATGCCCACCGCCGCGTACACCCAGGTGAGACTTTTCAGGAATTTCAGCTTATGAATGAAAAACGGAATCAGCATACCGATAATAATAGAAACCGTTACGATAAAAAACTGCTTGATCGCTTTTTCAAAAGAAAGTCTGCTGAGTATAATAAATCCTATACTGAGCAGCATACACATATTGTTAATGATCAGCCTGTTTCCGCCCGGATATATCATTCTGAACAGAACGATCGTCGCAAACAACAAAATCTGCTGCAATACATAAAACAACAGATACTCCAGTTTTCCTGTCTCGAAACAGATGACAAGAAAGCATGAAAAATGCACCAGAAACATCAATAGATTCTGGCGGATATAACTGCCGTTTCGTTTCTCCTCATCCTGAAAACGGAACACGAGAAAACACTCTAACGTATATAATGCAATAAATAATGTAATAAAATATTTTGAAAGTTCGGTGATATACAATTCCATAAAATACTATTCCACGCCTCTTTTCAAATGTCCCGTTGTGTACGCTTCATAGGGGAAATCTTCTCCTGTAAGGATCCGTATGCAATCCTGCGACGGCTCTGTGGTAAAGTCATAGCGCCATATATCAGCACTGATCCGTTTCACCTCATTTTCCTGCAAATGCAAAGAATAGGGCACCGAATTATAAATGATATTATAGCAGTGCAGACAGTTCGTCTCCACTGGGAAATCTGTCCCGTATCGATCCCTGAGGTGCAGGTCAGAATGCGAATTCCCGTGTCTGTCTGTATGACACCGCGATGCCGTCTTCCTGATACAGTTAGCTGTCACCATCATAGGGATCGTTCCATATACGATCATGGCAGTACGCATCCCCAGCTCTTTTGCTGACCGAACAAGCTTGCTTGATTCTTTTCTGTTTAACTCATAAGGCAGTGTACATTCCTCCGTATAGTCTGCCCAGAATCGAAGACTTTCCGTGTTAAAAGTATATAATCCGGCATCGGGAATCAGTTCATAAGATTCACCAAAGGTTGCGGCATAAGCAAATCCCTCTAAATTACGGACTAAAAAGCCGCTGATTAACGTATCGCACTTTCTACGACCGTCCTGTCTGGAATGCAGGTCTGCGTCAATCTCGTGGTCACGGCAATCCTTTTTGACCCTATCAGTCAATTCACTCAAATATGCTTCATCCCGCGCCCGCAGCACATAGGGAAGCGCCAGGGCATACTGCAGATCGCCGTGTGCTCGCAGATGCGATACCACTTTATCATGTTCCGTCATATAGAGATCACTGTCTATGTAAATGCGACGGCACGGAGATGTAACCGCCACAGCCAGTTGATCGCATGTGGATACCATAATATCAATCTTCCTGTTCGGCATATCCGATTCAGACTCTGAGGATTTTACGCAAGTATCCTTTGCTGATATGCCTCTGCCGTCCGTCTCTTTATCTTCCGAAGCTTTCCGCCAAACGGGCGCTGCCTCAGGCAGCGGATCCCGACCGGCCGGCATGCCCTGTCTGATTATATACTGTCGCTCATAGCCTTCTATACCCTTTCGGCGCAGATCGTTTAGCGCGCTTACCGGCAGAAATACATCTCCTTTTATCTCGATCTCGCAGGATGACACTGTCAGACAACAGTTTCCGGTTTTCAATAACTGCTTTTTTATATTATCAGGCTGCAGCGGCATCTTCTTCGCCGCTTCCGCCACTGCACCGTACACGGTAATCGAGAGCTCTTCTTCTGCCGGATTCACAGTATCGTCACACTGCTTCGCATCTTCGGTTTCGGAATCAAAGATCCGCAGACATACCGGTTCTCCGACGGCTAAGGTAACCGTCATTCTAACAGGATGCTTGTCCGGCTCTCTGATATATTTCGACGCAATCTGTTCAAGAAGCTCCTGATCGCTACCCGCATAGCTTGGCTTATGCAGGGTGATCATCTCCCTGCCGTTATGACGTTCATAGTATCCCGTCTGTATCTCGCTGCGGATGTACAGACTTCGCAGCATATCCTGATCCTCTTTGGATACATGATAACCGTCAGTACCGTTTCTCTCATACAGATCTATATATTTACGGTACAGAGCCGTGACTCCCGCTGCGTACTCCGGTTTTTTCATTCGTCCTTCTATTTTAAATGAATCGATCCCTGCATCAATTAACTGCGGCAGAAATGAAATCGTGCACATATCCTTAAGGCTGAGAGGATATTCGATCCCTTTTACCCGCTCCTCTCCGTCACAGATCTGATACGGCAGTCTGCAGGGTTGCGCACATCTGCCCCTGTTGCCGCTTCGGCCGCCTAGTATGCTGCTGAAAAGACATTGTCCGGAATAACAATAGCACATCGCACCATGGACGAAACACTCTATCTCCAATCCGGTCTCTTCCTTCATCTGCCGCACTTCATCAAGCGACAGTTCTCTTGCAGGTACAATGCGCTCCACGCCCAGCCTTCTAAGCATTGCCGCACCGTATAAGCCTGTCACAGTCATCTGTGTGCTGACATGCAGTGCCAGACCCGGAAAATACTCTCCAATATACCGTAACGCTCCCAGATCCTGCACGATCACCCCGTCCAGCCCTGCCTCATAGAACGGGCACAGATAGGAATACAGCTCTGAAAATTCCGTATCTTTTATCAACGTATTTACGGTAAGATATATTTTTCGCCCCATAAAGTGAGCTGTGCGAATGGCGCGGCAGATTTCTTCTCCGGTAAAATTTTGCGCATATGCCCTGGCGCCAAATTTCTCTCCGCCCAGATACACCGCGTCCGCTCCCGCATTCACGGCACCGAGAAAAGCTTCATAATTTCCCGCAGGAGCCAACAATTCGACTGTTTTCTTCATATAGTTTCTGCTTCCCGTTTTCCCTGTTACATGAAAAGCCCTGTAGATTTCTCTGACAGGGCTCGATTTCCTATTTTTTCAGTTCTTTTAACTCTGTTTCCAACCGAATGATCTTCTTGGCGTTCTCATTGGTTTCGTTCTGAAGCGCACGAACATTTTTCTCCGTACTCTCCAATTTAATCTGAGAAGCAATCAGCTCATGTTTCAAGTCATACATTTCCTTGTCTTTACTCTGTAATTTCTCCTCCAGTTCGCTGATCTTCTCCTTCGCTTTAAAATAATCATCCGCTATATTAAGCTGTAACAAAACATTCTGTGTATCGAGAGACTGTCTCTTAAAACTGTCAACTTTGTTATATTCCGCCACTTTATTATTTATGTAAGAGGCAACCTTCTGTAAATACTCTTCGCTCTCATAACCGCTCAGTGTAAAAACCTTACCGGCAATGATTACCTCTGTATCTGTTTTCGTTGACATAGGACTGTCCTCCCATACAAAATATGCCACCCGACAAAATTATATAGTACAATATTTATTATATATAGCCCTCGTCGGAATTTCAACCATTTTTTTAGTGACAGATAGAATTGGAAAGCAATTTACTTTTTTTGTTACAATTTTTAGCAAGTCTATGACATTGACTATTATCAAAATTCCCTGTCTGGCCGATATAAAGAATATAAAATAATACAGCAAGTCACAGACTTATAGAAAAAGGAAACGGATTTCCTGCTTTGTTCATGGATCGGACACTCTATAAGGATTAATATACTGCAGCTTTTTCCCATATTGTCTGCAGTTCTTCCGTATATCAGCGAACTCCGCAAGAGAAATCCACTTAAAATTATGTACCTGTTTCCTTAATAATCGTTTTACAACTTGGGGAAAGGCATGGTGTTAATATGAGTATGATGGTAGGAACACGCAATTCAGATGTTATCAAAATAGAAATGTATAATCGGGACGGCTCTTATGCAGGCACGATGACCGTTTCAAAACCGCGCAAACGCACTACTACCAATACGAAAAGTGTGTCCATGGCGAATAATAAGAAAAAAAAGAAGAAACTGCAATATAATTTCAAGCGGCTTTCCAATCAGATCATGAGGACCAAAACATCGATCAACGCCAAGCAGCTCACAACAAAAACAAAATTCCAGATCGCCGATCTGCGTATGAAGCTGATCAGCGGTGATTATGATTATGTAGAAATTCACAATGCCCTCACCCATGCAGAAAAAATAGCTCGCGTTGCCAAGAAACGCTTAAAACACCTTCAGGAAGAAGAAAATCTTGAAAAATCAGGCGGCAAAGGCTTGACGGAGCCCGAAGAAATGCAAACGGAAAAGGACAAAGAAGATGAAATCATCGATACAACCGGCATGACTCAGGATGAACTAAAGCAACTTGTACAGGAGATTCAGGAAGAACTGGAGAAAATCGAGGAAGAACTGGAAAAAACCATGGAAGATTCTCAGGATCTTATGGAGGAATTTGTTCAGGGAAGCAAACAGCAGATGGATCCTAAGGATCTTGAGCTGTTAAAAAAGAAACATCGTGCCGATGAGATTCGCGATATCATGAAAGCGGATATGGAATATCTCAAGGCCCTCTTTGACAAATTGGAAAAGGAAAAAGGCGCCGGCATAAGCGGTTTCGGAGACAATTCTTCCTCATCCGATTCCGGCGATTCTTCAGGAAACTCCTCCGGCGTATCACTACAGATTGGCGGCATAGATATCCCTGTTTCAAACGTTGAAGCGCCGCTGGAAATCGCCGGCGCCACTGTAGATGTGATGGCATAATAAAAGTAAATCGCTTCGCGATTAACTTTGCGAGATTTGCTACGCAAACTCGGAAAAGTATGAAGAATACTTTAATCACTGGGAATTTCAAGCCCTAAATGATGATAAGTACGCTCCGTGACAACTCTGCCGCGGGGCGTTCTGTTTAAGAAACCGTTCTTGATCAGGTACGGTTCATAGACATCCTCGATCGTTCCCGCATCCTCTCCGATAGCCGCAGCCAAAGTATCTAGCCCTACCGGTCCGCCTTTAAACTTATCGATCATCGTACACAGGATATTTCTGTCGATATGGTCTAATCCCATCTTGTCCACATCCATCAGATCAAGCGCAATATTAGCCACATCCAGCGTGATCACACCATCGTACTTAACCTGAGCGAAATCCCGCACTCTTTTAAGAATACGATTGGCAAGCCGTGGCGTGCCGCGGCTTCTTCTTGCCAGTTCCGTAGCGCCTTCCTCGTCGATTTTCACTCCAAGGATAACCGCAGAATGTTGAATAATTACCCGCAGTTCTTCTACGGAATAAAATTCCAAACGGTGAATCACTCCGAACCTGTCCCTAAGCGGCGCCGTCAGAAGTCCCGCCCTGGTTGTCGCTCCCACCAGTGTAAAATGCGGCAGATCCAAGCGGATCGACCGCGCCGATGCTCCTTTGCCGATCATAATATCAATGGCATAATCCTCCATCGCAGGGTATAATACCTCTTCTACCTGGCGATTCAACCTGTGTATCTCATCCACAAACAGCAGATCGCCCTCCTGCAGATTATTCAGGATCGCTGCCATCTCGCCGGGCTTCTCGATTGCCGGACCGCTGGTCACTTTCATGTGAACTCCCATTTCATTGGCAATAATGCCCGCCAAAGTCGTCTTACCGAGTCCCGGAGGCCCATAGAAAAGCACATGGTCCAACGCGTCATGCCTCTGTTTTGCCGCCTCTATATAGATTTTAAGATTTTCTTTGATCTTAGATTGACCGATATAGTCATCTAATGTCTGCGGTCTAAGAGAACCTTCAATTTTAATATCCTCTTCTATTAAGTTTGTTTCGATCATTCTGCTGCTCATTTTATTCCTCATCATGCACGCCTAAAACGCTGCTCTGTACATTCAGTCTCAGAACATATGCTTTAAAGCGGATTTTAAAATACTCTCCACCGTGGATTCTTCCGTCACTTCCGCTTTCTTTACGGCAGCCGTGGCATCGGATGCCGAATATCCGAGTGCGACTAACGCTTCAATCGCTTCTTTTTTCATAATATTGTCCTGACTGCCACTGTCTGGTAACACTCCGCCTGCGGACGGTACCGGATTCCCGAGTCCCCGCAGCGTATCCTCCAATGAAATCTTGTCCCGCAGATCAAGAATCAATCGCTCTGCGGTCTTACTGCCTACACCGGGCGCCTTGGCGATAGCTTTCGCATCCCCCGCCATAATCGCAAACCGTAATGCATCCGCGCTCATTACGGACAGAATCGCCAGCCCGCCCTTGGGTCCGATTCCGTTGACTGTTATCAATTTCTTGAAAATCTCCAGATCATCTCTCGTCAGAAACCCGTATAATGAAAAGACATCTTCTCTCACAAGCGTGTATGTATAAATCTTTACTTCATTACCCAGCGGCGGAAGCAGATCCGCCGTAGTTGTAGACACTTTCACATTATAGCCGATATTACCAACCTCTACAACAATGTTATCCTCTGTAATTTCCTCCAATGTTCCTTTTAAATAGGCGTACATAGTAAATCTCCCGTTTGTAATGTCTTTCTTTCATACTCCTGCCGCACGCTCAATACACTCTGTTATTCAGGCGATATAGATATGGCAAAAGTTCCATCGCAATAAACCCCAATACTGCACCCGTCACCGTACCCGCCACAATCAGATAGGGTATGTAGTATCCCACGTAAACCGTCTTAACCACCAGCATCGCAACAACAATCTGTCCGATATTATGAAAGACGCCACCCAGAACGCTCACTCCGATCACGGAAAAGCATTTAAGCCGTCTGCCAAGAAGCATCGCCGCGAAGCTGCATACTGCCCCGGCCAGCGCATATAATATCGTATACAGATTACTGAATAGAAATCCGGACAATATGATTCGAAGTCCATTCACAAGCAAAGCCTCCTTAACACCATCCCAGCTTCTTCCCTTATCTCTCAATGCACCATTTTGCTCCGCTTTACTGTTCCCTGCTAATAATAAGACAACAATTAGGTTCGGCAAGCCCAGCTTGATTCCCGGAATACCGAAAGAAAACGGGATTAACGACTCCACATAGGCAAGGATCAGTGCGAGGGCGAGAAAAAAGCCTAATTCAACAGTTCTCTTTATCATCGCGTCACCCCGTCTAACAATTCGTCACCCGTATCCGCGTTCTGCTTCTGTTTCCGGTCTGATCCTGACTTTTTTCCGTTTCCCTCTATTTCAATCACAAGTTTATGGGGCAGACAGATAATACTTTCCCGCTCTGCCATGATCGGCTTGTGGTTCACGCAGATTTGATCTCTACAGTCCGCAGCCTCCATCGTAACCTTGTCGTCTATAACGGAAATCAGATTATAAGATTCAGCTTCTGGAAGTACAGGATAATCCTCATAATATAGGATATAGATATCCTGATCTGTATATACTGTATTTCCCGCTGTATTGGCAATATATCCTCTATCTTCCCCAGTGTAGTAAATCATATAATATTTCTCTTGACTATTATAGTCAATATCCGTCAGATCAATTATATATACTTCTGCACCGTCACAGGAAATACGCACCATACTGCCTGTTCTGCGCTGAAGAACAAAAAGTATACCAAGCAATAATGCCGCAAGCAGGCAGCCGGCAATCAGAATGATATCTGCTCTGCGCAGAGAATGGTCATTATTCATGATACTCTTCCGATCCGTCCTCCATCCCGATCTCCTTCATATGTCTTCTGCCCAGATCTTTTCCCATGCGGGCTCCCCAATCACACCTTAGGGCAAATCCGAACCCGCCGACCACGGTGACACTTATGAGAATCACAATCAAATCCAATGTCATACCCACCACTCCTTTTGTAGCTTCAATAGCATATATTCAGTATAACATAGTTTCGATTAGCTATGTATTTTCTTTTTCAAGTACCGTCTGCAAATGATTCTGCAAGAAATTATCCTGATGATCAGACAAGCCCTGTGCATTTAACTCCTGTACAATAATATTGCAGACCGCTTCAATAATCAGAACTCTGCCGTCCTCTGTATTCAGATTATAGACATAGTCATTCGGAGAAACATCTTCCCACGCAGCTTTCGGATCCGGGATCGTGTAGAGTAGGTCAAGCATATCGCCGATCTCAGCGCCCACGGACAATTCTCTCATTCCCCTGCGCATCCATTTATCATAGGGTGCATAGCGCTTATTCAAAAGATAAACAGCTTGCATGCTCTCCCGCACAAACTCTGAAAGAGCCAGTTCCGCCGCAATACGCTCTCCACGCTTCATGGCTCTGGCATAATTGTACTGACCGGATTGTGCAGCCTTTGCCAAACTCTGCACCAACCTTCTGATCCATACTTTTCTCGGATAATACTGCATGAGTTCATCACGAATGGCGCTGAATCTTCCCAGCCGGTCTTCAAAAACTCTGCCGCTTACTGCAGTCGCCAGACTATCCTCCGAAACTGCCAGCCACTCCTGATCGGTAACCGGAGCCCTGTCATATCCTAATATCCCGCTGTAGAAATCTTCCAGGCAAAGCACACCTACTCTACCCTGTCCCTGTTCCTCACACACGCGGCCGGAAAATCCCATAAATTCCTGCGGAAGCGCTTCGTATGCCGCCTGCATTTGCGCACCGTACTGTGCATAGATCTCACGTGGCAGCCAGATGCAAAACGACGGACCATAATCATGATCCATCGATATCTCATCATCAAACCCCAGACATTCGGAACCGGCTCCAACCAGCCCTGCCGCCGTCTGATCCGCGATCTGCGGAAATTCTTGTGCGATCATCGCTCTGCCGTATGCTTCGTAATATTTTTCTGCCAGCTCTAATCCCTGCATAATATTAATCTCTCCAAATAAGTACATCAATTCAAGTGTGGATTTCCGACTCAAAAATATATTCTAGTGAATCGCCTGTCGCACTTCTGCCGCCCGACCCAAATAAAACTGCCGCTTCTCTTCATCCCCCAATTTCTCACACACCGCCGCACAATTCTCGCATAGCACCGCGTAACTCATATTTTCACCAAAGTGTATTTTCACCTCGTCGAGCGCCTTCTCATAATCGTTAAGCGCCTTCTCATAATCCTGCATACGATACCACGCTTCCGCCACTCCCGCCAGTGCGCCGCTGTAATGGGCATCCTTATTCTCACCGTTCTTCTCGAATAAGGAAAGCGCCCGCTCCAGAAGTTCCTTTGCTTTTTCCGGCTGCGAGATCTTAAAGTAAAGCAGGGCAAGATTGGTCAGCGTTGTTGCCGTCTCCATTTCGCCGCCTTCCAGTGTCTCTATGATTGCCAATGCCTTATTCGCGTAGTTGATCGCTTCTTCGTTCTCATCCATCTTCTCCAGCAGGATACCCATATTGTTGTACAGTCCCGCATACCTGTAATCCTGTGGCGGCAAAATGCCGTTATAAATCTGCAGCGCCTGTCTGTAATAGCGCAGCGCAACCTCATAATCTCCTGCCGCACGATAAGCTGTGGCGGCGTTTAACAGTGTTGTGGCGAAGTGCTCCGTATTCTCCATCTGCAGTTCTTCCATCAAAAGAAGCACATCTTCCGCCGCGACATATGCTTTCTCGAATGCGGATATGCTGCGGTAGAAGCCGATCATCTCATTGCAGATGGAAATATATGCTCCGTAGTCTTCCTCCTCTTTCGCCTGTTCTAAGGAAGACACCAGAAAAGGATCTACTTTATCAATCTCCTGATTAGCAAAATAGGAGTCCAATGTCTTAAAAAAAATGTCGACATTCATTATAAGTTCACCACCCTCAATATATTATTTCAAAATTGTCGTATTCTTACATATCGAATTGCAACACGCAATATCTGACATTTTGCATTTTTCTAATACTGTCCGTTGAATATTTGTGCTACCGGTGAATCATCGGACAGAATGACTGTCTTATTATTCCCTGTAATACTCGCTTTTACGGCATCCAGCGCACGCACAAAGGAATAGAAATCCATTTTCTCCGGATTTGCATAGGCATCCGATAAGATGCGCATGTACTCTGCTTCACCCTCCGCGATCGTGGCTTCCGCTTTTGCCTGCGCATCGGACAACATAATGGATACTTCTTTATCCGTCGTGTTCTCAATCATCTTTGCCTCTGACTTACCCTCCGCTGTATACTGTGCCGCAATATTCTCACGCTCGGAGATCATACGGGCATATACTGCCTGTTTGTTATCGTCCGGCAGATCCAGCTTCTTTACATCTACTACCACGATCTCAATACCATACTGTTCCTCTACATGATTGATCTGCGCCATGATCTCTTCCGTCAGGGAGGTGATTTCGATCACTTCCTGTGTTTCTTCCGATAGAATCAAATCATTGTTCGTTACATCGGACTCGCTCTCATCTACTGTAATCGTCATCTTACCGTCACGACTGCGGATTACTTCATCCTGTTTCATATTGGAAATCGTATTCTTAGTCGCATTATACACGATGGCATCGATACGGCCCTCCGCATTATTCACGGAACAGCTCAGTGTCTGGGCAAACTTTAAGGGATCTGTCACATGCCAGAGCACATAACTGTCCAGAATCATCGTCTTTTTGTCCGATGTGATGACATCCGAGGCTGGCAGGTCGTACAGCAGCAGTTCTTTTGGAATGGAGTCCACGGATT
>CAMWMS010000102.1 GCA_947175435.1 uncultured Lachnospiraceae bacterium
CGCTCCATATACAAATACGAGAACGCAGACTACAAACATGACCACCGCAAGAATAACGCTCAAAATCCCATTAGTAAACGCCGGCTTCATCACAAACTTCACACAGCCGCCCAGAGAACGCCATGTAAGCGGCAGTATCCAATAGTTCTCTCTGACCGTCGTAATTTGTCCAAACAGCGCATAGAGCCACGGAATATAGCCTGCAGCAGAAATTGCCACCCAAAGCAGCCACTCTTTAATCCTGTTGCGATCTTCCAATAAAAATACGATCAGCACATACAGATAGACCATGATCACCGCAACGCAGGCAAAATACTGTGTATAAGCGGCAGCAAGTCCGTAACCGACCAGTGCGACGGCATGAATCTGCCGCATATACGCACGTGCACCGACTGTCGCACTTCCCGCCGTAATCGTCCCGTAAGCATGCAGAAACGCCGCCGTCACAAAGAGCAGGGCAAAGCTGTACATCCGCACTTCCACCGTATATGCGCTAAGCTGCGGCATGGCAATGGCACAGAACATAAAAAGACCGCCCGTTAAAATACCAAATCTCCTACGGATGAATGTCACGCTGTATGCAAACAATATAAAATACGGAAGCACCGACACTACCTTGGCAATCACCACAGCATTCGCCTGCGCCGATATTAGTTTACATAACTCTAGCACAAACTTGACAATACAATAATACAGCGGAGGATGAACATCCCTCGCCGTAAACGCAATTAAATCACCGTAGGAATGTTCTATCATCCCCACGGTGAATAATTCATCATACCAGATATCATTGCTAAAGCATAACATCAGGCTTCTCAATAACATTACTGCGCTGATTCCCAAGAAAAGATATCCGAAGATATCTTTTCCCGATATTTTTCGTTTCCGATCCATCTTACTCTGTACTCCGTACTGCCCGACCTATTTCTTCTCTTCCTGCTCCACTTCCTGACGAATCTCTTTCGTCCTGATCTCCTTGCAGATCTGATCGATAAACTCCTGCAGCGGCTTCACGCCCTCGTCGCCTGCGTAACGGCTTCTGACAGACACGGTCTTATCCTCCGCTTCCTGCGCACCTACTACAAGCATATAGGGCACCTTCGCGAGTCTCGCCTCACGGATCTTGAACCCGATCTTCTCAGAACGATTGTCCACCGTCACATCGATGTCGTTTCTCGCCAGCTCTTTTCTGACTTCTTCCGCATACTCCTCGTACTTCTCCGAAATCGGAAGCACTCGAACCTGCTCAGGACACAGCCAAGTCGGGAATTTGCCCGCATATTTTTCAATCAGCCACGCCAGTGTTCTCTCATAACATCCGAGGGAAGTTCTGTGAATGATGCACGGACGTACTCTGTCACCGTTCTGATCGATAAAGTACATGTCAAATTGCTCCGCCAACAGCGCATCCCACTGGATGGTAATCATCGTATCCTCTTTGCCGTATACGTTCTTCGCATTGATATCCACCTTCGGTCCGTAGAATGCGGCCTCTCCCACATCTTCCACAAAAGGAAGATCCAGCTCCGTCAGAATATTGCGGATATGCGCCTCCGTCTCGTTCCATACTTCCGGCTCGCCGATATATTTCTCCGGATTCTCCGGATCCCATTTGGACAGATGCCATGTAATATCTCCCAGCAGCCCCAAGGTTGACATAACATATTTTGCCAGAGCTATACAGCCCTTGAACTCCTCCACCATCTGATCCGGTCTTACGATCAAGTGTCCCTCGGAAATCGTAAACTGGCGCACACGGGTCAGACCGTGCATCTCCCCCGAATCCTCATTTCTGAACAGCGTCGAAGTCTCGCCGTAGCGGATCGGCAGATCGCGATAGGAATGCTGCGTATTTTTGTAACAATAATACTGGAACGGGCATGTCATGGGACGAAGCGCGAATACCTCTTTATCCTTCTCCTCATCTCCCAGCACAAACATGCCATCCTTATAGTGATCCCAGTGTCCCGACATTTTATATAAGTCACTCTTCGCCATGAGCGGTGTCTTTGTTCTCACATAACCCCACTCTTTGTCCTCCAGATCCTCGATCCAGCGCTGCAGTTTCATAACCATCTTCGTGCCCTTCGGCAAAAGAAGCGGCAGCCCTTGTCCGATCACGTCTACCGTGGTAAAAAGCTCCATCTCGCGTCCCAGTTTGTTGTGATCGCGGCGCTTGATATCCTCCAAATGCTCCAGATACGCTTCCAGCTCTTCTTTCTTCGGGAAAGCAGTTCCGTAGATACGCTGAAGCTGCGCTTTATTGGAATCGCCCCGCCAATATGCCATGGAGGAAGAAATCAATTTGTAAGCCTTAATATTTTTCGTGCTCATAAGGTGCGGTCCCGCACACAGATCCACAAAACCGCCCTGATCATAGAAAGAGATCTCGGCATCTTCTGGCAGATCACGAATCAATTCCACCTTGTACGGCTCGCCCTTCTCCTCCATGAACTTAATCGCCTCGGCACGCGGCAGCGTAAACCGCTCGATCTTATGTCCCTCTTTAATGATCTTCTTCATCTCCGCTTCCAGCTTATCCAGATCGTCTCTGGAAAAAGGCTCCGCATCGAAATCATAATAGAATCCTTCCTCGATGGCCGGACCGATAGTCACTTTTGCATTCGGGAAAAGTCTCTTCACCGCCTCCGCCAGTACATGGGATGCGGTATGTCTGATGACCCTAAGTCCTTCCGGATCATTCGCCGTTAAAATATTCAGGTTACAATCCTTGTCGATGACAGTCCGCAGATCCTCCACGCTGCCATCCACTTCGCCTGCACATGCCGCACGTGCAAGCCCTTCGGAAATATCCATGGCAATATCATAGATGCTTATCGCCTGTGCGTATTCTTTACTGGAACCGTCTTTTAATGTGATTTTCATAATTTCGTCTCCTTCTTTTTTATGCTTTGTCCTCTTCCTGACTGTCGTCCGCATCGACAACCGTGCAGTTCTCGGCATTGTTACCGTTATCATTTCCGTTATTATTTCCATTGTTATTTCCGTTATTGCTTCCGATGGTGACACCGTGTGTCAAAGGTGCTGACAGCAATCCGATGCAGATTCCGGCAAGCAGACAGATCGCACCGATCAGGAAGAAATCCAGCTTCGTGAGGGTAAGTTCTCCACTCATGAAGTCTGTCGTTTTTTCTTTTAATTGTGTTGTTTTCTCCTTCAAATCTGTTGTTGTCATAGTGTTCCTCCCTATATCATTAAACTCATAAGCGCAAAAAATCCCCTGCACTACCACTACGGTAATGCAGAGGACGTATTATCTTACGCGGTTCCACCTCGCTTGTTCCGTGCGCTCATGACGACTTATCGGAACCTCTCATTCGACTGTAACGTAAGTCAACGGACCGGATTGGGGTCACTCGGAGTTAGTTTTCAGATGTTTCCGGCAAAAGTGCTTCCAGCATAATGCACTTCTCTCTGTTACGTTCCGCATCCTACTCTTCTCGTCAACGTGTTAATCTGTATATCGTTATTCTATGCCAAGCCAATTAAAATGTAAAGAACTTTTTTGCCTACCGTCTATGGTTTACATAACAATTCTTCTTCAATAATTTTTGCCGCACATGCAATGATCTTCGCACACGGCCTTGTCTCATAAAACTCCGGTGTGCGGATCGAAGGCTTCGCGCTCTCCTCTGCACCGTCTATTCCCAGCAGTTCCTTGCAGATGATCGTGCCGTACTCTTCTTTGAAGCGGGCACTCATCTGTCTGACCCGCGTATAGATATGCGCTTTCGCCGCCTCGTCCTGCGGATCGGCATTACCTTCTTTCAGTCCCGCTAACATCGCCATGGACGATACCGCGCCGCACACCTCACGCATCCTGCCTATCCCTGCGCCCATGGCGCTGGACATCTTAAGCGCTGTTTCACGGTCCATACCGAAACAGTCCGCATAAGTCGCGAAGACAGCCTGTGCACAATTATATCCTTCTTTAAAAGTCTCCACGGCCCGCTGCGCGCGGGACTCGAATCCTGTCTCTCCCATTTTGCTCCTGCTCCGCCATGCTGCATGTCCATATCACCGACAGCTCTTTGTCCCGGTTCTTTCCCTGCCGAATACTATGCGCTCTTACCGCAGCATTTCTTATACTTCTTGCCGCTTCCGCAAGGACACGGATCGTTGGGATATACCTTCGGCGCCTTGTGGATCGTGGTAGACTCTTTCTGCTCCTTGTACAGAGCCTTTCTCTTATCCTCATCAAAGATATCGTTCCACTCTTCCAGCCCGTAAAGCCAGTCCGCACCTGCTGCCACCATATTTTTATAGAGCAATTCTTTATCAAAATCAAGACTTACCTTGGTGTCTTCTTCCATCTCCTCGATCGGATTTGCCTTTTTCAGACTGTCATTGATGCCGTCCAGGAAACCGGTCATAGTCATGATGTCCACATCAAACTTCTCCGCCAGTTCCTTGACAGTTCCCTTTACCGCCTTATCCGGAGTCTTTAAAAGCTGTGCGTAGATCTCCTTCTCTTTTAAGAAATAAGCAGACCATAATCTCTGCAGATCACCCTTGTTGGCAGTCTCGGAATACGCCATATCACGCCACTGTTTTAATAATGCCATTGTACTGTACCACCTTTTATTTTAATGATATCTAAGTATATAACATTTTGTCGGAAAAGTAAATTTATATTTCCTTAAGAATATTCTTTCACAAGGCGTCATAAATCATCCGCTCTATAACCGCAATTCACCATCGTGTGCGATACAGTTGATCTGTGTGAAAAAGCCCGTATCCCGCAAAGCCTGTAACAGCATATTTTCCTCTTTTATGCGGACTTCAATAATGATTTCCGTTTCACTGTTTTTGATGGTGCGTGTCTTTTCCTTATAATATTTACAATGCATTCCGATGATGTCGTAAAGAGATGTGTAATCAATCTTATCTTCTTCCCCGCGCAGCACCAGCAGTGCCGGCGCTTTTGCATTGGGTATCATATCTAATACAAACAGAAGGATCGTCATAATCAGGGATAGCGCAAGGGCAAGCGTGTAGAGTTTTA
The DNA here is from genome assembly GCA_947175435.1 of uncultured Lachnospiraceae bacterium. Lineage (GTDB taxonomy): Bacteria > Bacillota > Clostridia > Lachnospirales > Lachnospiraceae > UBA3282. Next base: position 5,027 of record CAMWMS010000102.1, read on the forward strand.
CACCTACAATGATTCCTGCACTGATTGCCCAGAACAGATAAAGTAAATCTAAGGGATTCTTCAATGCATTTCGGAATCTGACAATAGAAAGCGCACCTACCATACCAAGAGAAACCAGCAGATTGGACTGCATGGCGATCATGATGGCGGCTACAATCACCGGCATACCCGCCATCGTCATATTCAAATCTTTTGAATAGAATGCAGCTTTATATGAAAACTTATATGCAAAAAAAATATAAACGCCTATTAAACAGGCAATAAAAAGAATCAGAACGACCGTACTTGCGTTTATGGTGGTTCCGCCTCCCAACGATTTATAGACACTGTTTTTGATGACATCTTTTACTGACATATCTTCTCCATTTCCGCACCGCTTTTCTATGCAAATCCATATCATGGACTGCGGGTTTGTAGCAGGCAGCGCTCAAATATAGTTTATTCATAACTGTGAAGAACAGGGTTCTGAACAGTTTCGTTTATTCGTATCTTTCCCGGCACAGTTGGTACTTAGAGTAAGCTGTCTGCTGCAGGAAGTTAAGTTCTAACAACTGCAACAGGAATCCGGGCAGAAATTCATCATATTTTATTTCAAGAACCGCATTGATATCACGCAGAGGATCATAGGAGATCATCTGCGTGCCAAAGTCTGCGACCTGCCGGCTGGTCCTGATATTCCGGTCGAAGGTAATGCGCACATTGCCATATTCATAGACATATGCTTTTCTCTCATAGGCAACGATTATCTTCGGACGAAGCACTTTAGTCTGTATTGCAAGATTGAATAAAAAAGCCGGATCTTCCGGGGAGCAAGAAGCAGGTATGCACTGCCCGCACATTAATCTGTCCATCTCCTCCTTTGTGATGCATTTGGATTTTTTATAAACTCTGCCGCCTTGTTTTTCCTTGACTTCCAGCTTAATAGTATCAAGCGTGTCATTGTAAATTCGAATACGATACTTGCAGCGACTGTAGATGCCATCTTCGGTATCTTTAAGACAGCTGTCGGCAAGATCATCGAAATACAGGCTGATCACATGATAGCCGTCAACACTGCTTTCATTAAAATCTGTTTGGAGCACCGTGCCCAGCCGCTGCTGTAGCTGATACATTTCTCCGGCACTACAGCAGTATTTATCTTCTACCCGGTACATTTTGATAACCACGTCCTTCACTCAGTCGTCAATCTACTGTCCTATCCTTTTTCAAATAAAGCCTGTAGGGAAACCTCTCCGTTTTCAAGAGAAACGCTCAGCTCACCGTCTGTGCCGGATACATCACCCTGCCAGCCGATAAAACGATAGCCTGCATGCGGCTGTACAGTCACGGAAACGGGAAAATCACTGTAGTAATATCCTTCCCATGTACTCTGTTCTTCCAGCACTGCTGTGTTGACGGTGATCGTACCGCCTTCGGGAATATTTGAACTTATGTTGATACGGGTAAGCTCCCCTTCAAGCTGAAAGGTCTTTGCCAGACTCTCCATGGCAAACTGAAACCGATCGTCAAAGAATGCGTCTATCTGCGAAATGTCATAACGGTAGCTGTCCAAGTCATATTCCGGGGCATAAAAACGTTGATGGTCTTTCACGATCTGCTGTTCGTATAATCTGCTCCATTGTACCAGCATAGGATGTATTCTTTCATATGAAAAAGTTGTGTTTGCAATATCCATAAAGGATATGCAGAACTGACGGCGAAAGTTTTCATTGTCTAACAGGCTCACGACAGCCGGCTCGTTTAAAAGTGGGTGCTCCCTCATCCAATTCTCTCCGGCTTCTCCGGTGTTACTGTCCGGATGAATGCATTCGTCCAGATCATAGAGCATAAAACGCCATTTTCCGTCGCTGTAGGAAGTCCCCTTCTGAGTCGTGCGCCACAAAGCGGTATTGTAACCGAATGCCACATCGCGGTTGTCTAAATACAGATTAATGCAGCAGTAGTCGATCAGACTCTGGATATCAACCAAATCACAAGCAAGCGCATATGTATCATCATAATTAAGATCACATTCTGTTATCACATCGAGCATATATTTGTAAGCAGTCATGGTCTCATCAGGCACTGTGATCGCATTACCGGCCTTGATCAGCATAATCTCTTCGGAATCTAAGCCATAATGTTCAGCCAGATATTCGGCGTTATATCTTTCGCGAATATTATAAATTCCCCAGTATTCCCCGTTTAAGAAAACCACACAAGGCTTTGAATCCTGAATACAGATATCCCGCCCGCGGGCTGCCTCTTCCAGAAAGGCATCAAGAAATTTAATTCCTTCGCCGTTTCCGCCGCCGTTCCGCAATTTAACCGAAGAGTAAGTAATATCGTTATCAAAAAAGTTATAGGAAACTGTTTCAACGTCATCATAAATATCTCTTGCAAAAACATTGAAAGATTTTTGCAGTGCACTGCGGGTTGAATTACCCGAAATGCGGATACCCATATTCTGTGTAAAAAGATGAGAATGCTTTTCATCGAAATAGGATATCGCAGCTTTTCTCTCCCATTCCCGCCCCTTATTGAAGGCGTTTGACGCCATATAGCGGTAATGGGTTTCTCCGTTTTCATCTATGTATTCATCCTGAACCACTCCATCCTTTAGTCCGCCGCTAACCAGATATTCCTCATATTTTGCTCCGTTTCCGTAGATACCGGTCTGATTGTCAAATAAATCCTCCGGGTCCGCCACCAGAGAGATCACCGGCATGTCCTCATATTCCTCTTTCGCCTGATAGCCTACAAAGAAAGTTTCCGTAACAATATCACTGATCCGGTTAGTGTACGGATTATAGCATGCTGCGCGCACAACGACCGCCTTATCTACAGGAAATCCGGGCACATAACTCCTCGAGGGTGCTAAATCCTTTCGGACCGCATATCTGTTGTCCGCCAGACTGTTGTCTGCAATCCGGATAGGCTTTGTATAAACGGGAGAATCCGCACACGGCTCACTGCCGTCCAAGGTATAATATATTTTCTCCCCGTCCGGAGAGTACAAGCGAAGCTCAAAAGCCTCATCATAAAATCCGCTTGTTGTTTCAAAAACCGGTTTATCCAGAGAAATCGCAGAAAGAAGCTCCGCATCTTTATTAGCGCTGCCGAGAGTGGTGCTCATAACAGACCATTCAGAACCGCCGTCCTCCGTCCTGCCATAGCTGGTGTCACAAGAAAGCGAAGGAACAATAACCTGATCGAGATAATCGCCGCAGTTGGAGTCTATCAGAAACAGTTGATCCCCATCCTTAGAAATACGAAATGCAGATTCCTGATTCAGCCAGATCAGAGTGTAACCCTTTGCAGGAATCGTAATGCCGTCTAACGCGTATTTTTCCGGCTCGTTATCATCGTCCGTAAGGAAGCATCCATTTAGGGAAAAATCTGTTCCACCGGAATTATACAGTTCTATACAGTCGAAATAATCCCCATTTTCATCACACCTGGCTGCAAAATTACTACTGCATACTTCGTTGATCACAACAGACGGGCGGTCAGCGTAACGATTTGAAATAACAGCAGTCAGCGCAAAAAGTCCTAAAAGTAAGGAAATTCTTATTAAAAGCTCCTTTATCATTCTGATTATCCTCTGACAGCACTATTTTTTTAAAATGACATTTAGTAGATGTCAACTAATGATAAATAATAGCATATCATTTATTAAATGACAAGTAGTGAATGTCAAATAAAGGAAAACCATTGCATAATTTGGCATAAATGTGAATGGTACGTGTAATCCGTAATATGGATTTGCGCAACAACCAGCGCAGAGATGGGGAAACTATGTATAAAAACAGAGCAGGATCAGGAAGAAATAATATATCAGGCAGTAACATTGCCCGTATTCGTAAAAAGCTATATCCTAAAGTATCCCAGAGACTCCTGGCTGACAAAATGCAGCTGGAAGGTATAGAACTGGATAAGAATGCGATTCAGCGCATTGAAAGCGGGGCGCGGTTTATCACAGATATTGAATTAAAGGCCTTTGCAAAAGTACTTGATGTAAGTTACGAGGTGTTGTTGGAAGAGTAAAGCCGGAAATCCGGCTTTTCATTTAAAGCATGGAAATCAGCTTTTTCACATCCTCTTCGCTCGTAGCCCAGCTCGTGGCAAACCGCACCACCGTATGGTTCTCATCACACTTTTCCCAAAAATCAAATATAACCTTGTCCTGCAGCTCCCTCATACGCGTATTCTCTAACACAATAAAGATCTGATTCGTAGGCGTTTTCAGGTAAAAAGTATATCCCTTTTCCTCAAAGGCATTCCGCAGCATGCCTGCCATACGGATGGCACTTCTTCCGTTTTCCAGATACAGGTCATCTGCAAACAGCGTATCGAACTGAATACCGAGCAGTCTCCCCTTCGCAAGAAGTGCGCCGTGCTGCTTGATCAATGTCATGAAATGCGCGGGTGTATTCCTCTTAGTGAATACGACTGCTTCTCCGCACAGTGCTCCCACTTTCGTCCCGCCGATATAGAAAACATCGCAATATTCCGCTATATCAGGCAAAGTTACATCCGTATCCTCGCCGGCAAGTCCGTATCCCAGCCGCGCGCCGTCCAGATATAACGGCACGTGATATTTCGTACATACCGCAGAGATATCCGAAAGCTCCCGCTTCGTATAGAGTGTTCCGTACTCCGTCGGATGGGTGATATACACCATTCCCGGAAATACCATGTGCTCGTGATTCACATCCCCATAAAAGGACTCCATATAGCTCCCGATCTCAGCCGCCGAAAGTTTGCCGTCCGTATGGGGAAGCCCCAAAACTTTATGCCCCGTATATTCCACTGCGCCTGCTTCGTGCACATTGACATGTCCCGTCGTCGCCGCGACCACGCCTTCATATTTGGCAAGCATCGAATCAATAACGATCTGGTTTGTCTGCGTGCCGCCTGTCAGGAAATAGATGTCCGCGTCCTCACAACGGCAGGCTTCCTTGATCTTCTTTTTTGCAGAATCACAATATCTGTCGCTTCCGTATCCCGGCAGACTCTCCATATTCGTATCGATCAGTTTCTGTAATATTTTTTCATGTGCCCCTTCGGAATAATCGTTGGCAAAACTTAGCATGTTTTTGTCCTCCCACGGCTTTAGTCAGTGTAAAAGTTATGCATATGTAAACAATTTCGTGAAAGAGTCAAATGCTTGTACAAATGCGTTCACTTGACTTATTGCTCACGAAAATAAATATTGCATTCTTTCATACTTAATGTAAATCAGATTATATGACAAAATGTCGGCTATGGCAATGCCGGTTTGCATTGGTTTTTCCTGGTCTGCTATCTTTTGAGTATCTTATGAAATATCTTCGGGAAAATTTTTTTTAGAAATTGATAATACTTTGTATAAAGCTGGGAAAAACGGTTACAATGATAATAGTCAAAAGATAAGGAAATACTTATCCTCCCCTAAGGAAGCCCCAATGCTGCTATAATGCAGTGTCGGGGCTTTCGCTTTCCACATACGTCTTCTGCGCCTCATCCCATATATAGCCAATCGTCATTCTCTCTCCGACAGCATTATCCCACATGCTCCCAAAGAATGACCCATTCTCTCCCTTCTCGAAGACTACGGAAAATTGACCGTGACTACAGTTTGGAATATCCTTTCCCAATAGATCCAGCCTCCCATCCTCACGGATCGTATACAACGCGTACAGATTGACCGAGGACGAGCCGTAGCTGCCTATTGTGAAATCCGGACATCCATCCTGATTGTAATCCTCAACCATAATCTCAAAAGTTCCCGGAAAATTCATCCGATCTCCTTCTTCAAAATCCTGCCCCAGCTCTCTCTTTGAC
>CAMWMS010000103.1 GCA_947175435.1 uncultured Lachnospiraceae bacterium
CAAATACGGATACCGTACCGAAGATTATGCAGGACTTCATAACATGTATAAGAAATCCCGCTCCGAGGGCTTCGGAGAGGAAGTAAAACGCCGTATCATGCTTGGTTCTTTCGTGCTAAGCTCCGGTTATTATGACGCATATTATCTGAAAGCGCTGCGCGTTAAAGCACTGATCAAGAAGGCTTTTGATGATGCTTTTGCAAAATACGATGTAATCCTTGGGCCGGTAGCGCCCACGACTGCGCCTAAGCTGGGTTCCAGTCTGTCCGATCCGATCAAGATGTATCTGGGTGATATCTATACGATTGCCGTGAATCTTGCAGGACTTCCGGGAATCAGTCTTCCCTGCGGTAAAGATAAGAACGGGCTGCCCATTGGATTACAGTTGATCGGAGATTGTTTTCAGGAAAAGAAATTAATTCAGACGGCGTATACTTATGAGAAAATCAGAGGTACATTCCGGCTTGGACAGGAATCAGCAGGAGAACATGAAGCAGAACAGGAGGGACAGCGTCATGAGTAAAAATTACGAGACAGTCATCGGTCTGGAAGTGCATGTGGAGCTTGCCACGAAGACGAAGATTTTCTGCGGCTGTTCCACTGCATTCGGCGCAGAGCCTAACACCCAGACATGCCCGGTATGTACAGGTATGCCCGGTTCCCTTCCAGTGCTGAATAAGCAGGTATTAGAGTATGCCATCGCAGTTGGACTTGCAACGAACTGTGAGATTACCAGATATGCTAAATTTGACAGGAAAAACTATTTCTACCCGGACAATCCGCAGAACTACCAGATCTCCCAGCTCTATCTGCCGATCTGTCGAAACGGCGGTGTGGAGATTGAGACGGAAGAAGGTGGGGCAAAGACCGTAGGTATCCATGAAATTCATATGGAGGAAGATGCGGGCAAGCTGATCCATGATGAGTGGGAGGACTGTTCACTGGTGGATTACAACCGTTCCGGCGTGCCTCTCATAGAGATTGTGTCAGAGCCTGATATGCGCAGCGCGGAGGAAGTTATTGCTTACCTCGAGAAACTGCGACTGATCATTCAATATCTTGGTGCTTCCGACTGCAAACTGCAGGAAGGCTCTATGCGTGCTGACGTGAATTTGTCCGTGCGGGAAGTGGGTGCCACGCAGTTCGGCACCAGAACCGAGATGAAGAACCTGAACTCCTTCAAGGCGATATCCAGAGCCATTGCAGGCGAGACAGAGCGGCAGATCGACCTGATCGAATCAGGTGAAAAAGTAGTACAGGAGACGAGGAGATGGGATGATACAAAGGGCGAGTCCTATGCCATGAGAAGCAAAGAGGATGCGCAGGATTATCGTTATTTCCCCGATCCGGATCTGGTGCCCATCGCCGTGAGTGATGAGATGTTAGCGCAGATTAAAGAAAGACAGCCGGAATTCCGTACCGAGAAGATGAAGCGTTATAAAGAAGAATTTGATATTCCGGACTATGATATCGAGATTATTACCGGCGACAAGCATATGGCGGATCTCTTTGAGGCCGCTACTGCGATCTGCGGGCAGCCTAAGAAAGTGTCTAACTGGTTGATGGGTGAGACACTCCGTTTGATGAAGGAAAAGGAAGTAGATGCCTCCGATCTGCGTTTTTCACCGGAAAATCTGGCGAAACTGATTGCGCTTACGGAATCCAGGGCAATCAACAGCTCCGTTGCGAAGGAAGTTTTTGAGGTGATGTTTGAGGAAAACACAGATCCGGAACAGTATGTAGAAGAAAAGGGATTAAAAACTGTCAGCGATGAAGTCACCCTGCGTAAGACGATAGAGGAAGTTATCACCGGGAATCCGCAGTCTGTGGAAGATTACCGCAACGGTAAGGAGAAGGCGATCGGATTTCTTGTCGGGCAGACCATGAAGGCTATGAAGGGCAAGGCTGATCCGGCGGCGGTCAATCAGATGTTGAGAGAGATGTTGTGATAGATGGAGCAGTCCGATTGTGAGCTTCGCTTCGAGAACCTGAAGCTTGCTGAGGAATTCTATAGAATGAAAAAAGAGAAGGTTGGCTGCGATGTTCAACCTTCTCCAAGTTGTAGAAACTCCAGAAAACGAACAGCTAGCTCTGGTTCTTTGTTTGACACGGGAATACCAAGAACCGTCTCGGAAGGATATCCCTGGTAATCATACTCGTCGTTTGCCAGATAAGCATAATATCCCGCGTCTGCGAGCTTATTGTCGGAAGTGAGAATAATCCCCACGGCTACCGGCTGTTCCATACAGGAAGGATCACGGTGATTGATTGTCAGAGCACCGGGATCTTTTCGCTCGGACGCTTCGTAGAAAGTGTCGTCGTCTCCGGTATCGAAGGAGGCAGCATCCGTATAGTAGAAATAGGGACGATATTTCTCAATCTCCTCGTCGGATAATACATTTTCCAGATTATAAAAATATTCAAACTGGGAATATTTCTCAAAGGACTCCGTTTCGGCGATAATTGCATTGATCGTACCTACCTGAGCCATGACAAACATTTTCTCCTCATTGGAGACAGAGTATGAAGTACCCATGTCCTCAGAGAGTACCACGGAAGTGTCGATATACACCTGATATTCCTTAGGATCAATTCCCGCGTATTCCTGAAATTTCGCAGCCCATTCAGAGGCCAGATCTTGATTTTGATCGGTTATCGTGGCATTAACGAGAGAAACATAGAAACCGTAATCTTTATTGGTAACATATTGATAGATAAAAGTGGTCACCATCGCAATCACGACGATTACCACAAAGACGTGTATCTTATAATAATCCCAAAAATAAGCAAGCTTTTCTTTAGAATTCATGGTACTGAACGCCTGCTTTTGCTGTTCTCTGATCTCTTCTGCAACTGACATGATATCATCCCCTGTCTGATAATGTGGATTTTTTTAATCATATAAAGTTTGAAAAAAAATGTCAATGCAGAACCCTCTGCAATTATATGAAATTTTCATGAAAATAATATAAAAAACCGATTGCACAAAAGGCATTTTAAAAAGAATCGAAGTGCAGCACAAAATGTCGAAGTAAAATGATGAAGAAACGAATATTTATTGTATTTTGCGGTGCGCGGTGATAGAATCAGAAAAGAAATCACAGGAAAGGAATAACAAAAATATGATGCAGTCAAGAACACACACATGCAACGAACTCAGATTATCCGATGCAGGCAGCAAGGTCACTCTGGTCGGATGGTACGAGAATATCAGACAGGTCAGCAAGAATCTGGGCTTCCTGTTACTCCGGGACTTCTACGGTGTCACACAGATCGTCTTTGAGACGCAGGAGATGATGGACCGGTTAGAGGGCGTGAACAAGGAGTCCACATTAATGATAGAAGGCACGGTGCGGGAGCGTTCCAATAAAACGAACACGATCCCTACAGGTGAGATCGAAGTGGTACCGTCTAAAGTGGAAGTACTCGGTAAATGTACTTATAATATACTGCCTTTTGAGATCAGGCAGTCGAAGAATGCGGACGAAAACATCCGGTTGAAATACCGTTATCTGGATCTGCGAAATCCGGATGTGAAAGATAAGATCCTGCTTAGGAGCCGTATCGTGACGGAACTCAGACAGAGAATGAACGACTTGGATTTTGTGGAGATCACAACACCGATCTTAACCTGTTCTTCGCCGGAGGGGGCAAGAGACTATCTTGTACCGGCCAGAAACCATCCGGGCAAGTTTTATGCGTTGCCTCAAGCACCGCAGCAGTTTAAGCAGATTTTGATGGCCTCCGGTTTTGACCGCTATTTCCAGATCGCGCCCTGTTTCCGGGACGAGGACGCGAGGGCGGACCGCTCGCCGGGCGAGTTCTATCAGCTTGACATGGAGATGGCTTTTGCTTCACAGGAAGACGTATTTTCCGTGATCGAACAGGTACTTCCGCCAGTATTTGAGAAGTACGGTGTATATGATCAGGCATCAGCGGCACCTTTTACGAGGATTCCGTATCTGGAAGCGCTGGAGAAATACGGAACGGACAAGCCTGACCTGCGGATCGACCTGACGGTTCAGGATGTTACGGAGCTGTTCGGTCAGTGTGAGTTTGAGCCTTTCAAGAATCATGTGATCAAGGCGGTAGTAACGGACGGCTATACAGCTACGAGAAAAGAGATCGATAAATTATGCGCGGACGTGGAAGTGGAGAGCGGCAGCAAAGCATATTGGTTCAGAGTAGACGAGAACGGTAATTATGTGGGCGGTATCTCCAAATTCCTGACAGACCGGAAGGCAGAGGTAGATGCTGCGCTTAACTTAAAGCCGGGCGACTTCATAGGCGTGACCGCTGGCGATAAGAATGCGGCAGTCAAGACGGCAGGTGTTCTCAGAAGAATGCTGGGTATGAAATCGGAGGGACATTTCAGACAGTCATGCTATGAGTTTTGCTGGATTGTTGATTTCCCCATGTACGAGATCGGGGAAGAGTCCGGCGAGATAGAGTTCTGCCATAATCCTTTCTCTATGCCGCAGGGCGGAATGCAGGCACTTAATGAGTCAGAACCGCTTAGCATTCTGGCATACCAGTATGATTTGGTCTGCAACGGCGTGGAGCTGTCTTCGGGAGCGGTCCGTAATCATGATCCGGAGATCATGGTGAAAGCTTTCCAGATCGTTGGATTGGGCGAGGAAGACGTGAAAGCGAAATTCCCGGCAATGTACAACGCATTCTGTTACGGTGCACCGCCGCATGCAGGCATTGCTCCGGGCGTGGACAGAATGGTCATGCTGCTTGCTGGTGAGGATAGCATCAGAGAGGTGATTCCTTTCCCGATGAACAAACAGGCGCAGGATATTATGATGGGCGCACCCGCGCAGGTTGATGAAAGACAGCTTCGAGATGTGCATATTGAAATCAAGATGCCGAAGGAAGAGCATTAAAATGCAGCGGTGAAAATGGTGAGTGAAAGTTGTAACCTATTGCTTGAAACTTTCTGCTTTTTGTTATATGATAAGTCTATATTTTCGTGAGGCGCTGTTTCCGATGTGTGATATTGCGCCGGACAGAATATCGATATACACAATAGATTGTGTCTTGCGGCTGTATAATTACAGACGAAGAGAAAGGTATGGTTATAAATATGAGCGAAACATATGTGGAATGTCTGGTGGCAAGAAAATCCTCGCCGATTTTAAGCTTTCTGAAAATGCTGCTGATCATGCTGACGGTGGTGTTTGTGGTGATCGGGGTGATGTATATTCCGGGTCTGTTTATTGCGATCGTAACCGGCATACTGGCGTATGTTGTGACTATGAAGGCGGATCTGGAGTATGAGTATCTGTATCTGGACAGAGAGATCAGCGTTGATAAGGTTATGGCGAAGAGCAGGAGAAAGAAATTGGGCTCTTTTGGGATAGAAAAGATGGAAATTTTTGCGCCGCTTAATTCCCACAGACTGGATTCCTATAAGAATCGTGAGCTTAAGACACTGGATTACAGCTCGCGCATTGCCGCGCAGCCGGAGCGGAGATACATGATGGTTTGGAACGGAGATACGAAGATCATTCTGGAGCCCAATGCGGAGATGATCAAGGCGGTTCAGAGCGTTGCGCCGCGTAAAGTTTTTACGGATTAAAGAATAGTAATGGGAAAGTAATACTGTCAGTTATTTAACTGGCAGTATTCTTTACATAAATGTAACCATTTGTTGTGCGCAGCTTCTATTGCGGACAGGAGAATGTTACAGGGACACTAATTAATATCACAACACAGGAGGAGAAAAGGATGGGTCAGATTATTGGAGAAGGAATTACTTTTGATGATGTACTGTTGGTACCGAGTTATTCGAAAGTGATTCCGAATCAGGTGGATTTAACAACATGGCTTACGAAGAAGATCAGACTGAACATTCCGATGATGAGTGCGGGCATGGACACTGTAACCGAGCACCGGATGGCGATCGCTATGGCGAGGCAGGGCGGAATCGGTATTATTCATAAGAACATGTCCATTGAAGCGCAGGCGGAAGAAGTTGATAAAGTCAAACGTTCAGAAAACGGTGTCATAACAGACCCATTCTCATTAACTCCGGATCATACATTAGCCGATGCGGATGCACTTATGGCTAAATTCAGAATTTCCGGCGTTCCCATCACGGAAGGCAGGAAACTGGTCGGTATCATAACCAATCGTGATTTAAAATTCGAGACAGATTTCACAAAGAAAATTAAACAATCCATGACGTCCGAAGGCCTGATCACTGCAAAAGTAGGTATTACGCTGGATGAGGCAAAGCAGATTCTTGCTAAGGCGAGAAAAGAAAAACTGCCTATCGTAGATGACGATTATAATCTGGCGGGTCTGATTACGATTAAAGATATTGAGAAGACGATCAAATATCCGCAGTCAGCGAAAGACAGCCAGGGACGGCTGTTATGCGGTGCAGGCGTGGGCATTACGGCCAACGTGCTGGAGAGAGTGGAAGCGCTTGTGAACGCCAAGGTGGACGTGATCGTTCTTGACAGCGCACACGGACATTCAGAGAACGTGCTGCATTGTCTGCGTATGATTAAAGAGAAATTCCCGGATCTGCAGGTGATTGCCGGTAATGTAGCTACCGGAGATGGCACAAGAGCGTTAATTGAGGCCGGAGCGGATGCGGTGAAGGTCGGTATCGGGCCGGGCTCCATCTGCACTACCCGTGTGGTAGCGGGTATCGGTGTACCGCAGATCAGCGCGATTATGGATGCTTATTCCGTGGCGAAAGAATATGACATCCCGATTATTGCGGACGGCGGTATCAAGTATTCCGGTGATATGACGAAGGCAATTGCGGCGGGCGGCAATGTCTGTATGATGGGTAGCATGTTTGCTGGCTGCGAGGAGAGTCCGGGTACATACGAACTCTATCAGGGTAGAAAATATAAGGTATACCGTGGAATGGGCTCCATTGCGGCCATGGAAAACGGAAGTAAAGATCGTTATTTCCAATCCGATGCCAAGAAACTGGTGCCGGAAGGTGTGGAAGGCCGGGTTGCCTATAAAGGCTCTGTAGAGGATACGGTGTTCCAGTTGATGGGCGGTCTCAGATCCGGCATGGGTTATTGCGGTACGGCTACCATCGAAGAATTGAAACAAAACGGCAGATTCGTTAAGATTTCCGCCGCTTCCCTTAAGGAGAGCCATCCTCATGATATTCACATCACTAAAGAAGCGCCGAACTACTCCGTGGACGAATAACGAGGCAGCGTGGCGGATTGCGTGTGCCGGGTCGGTATACAGTGCATGCAATTATCACATTCGGGGAGACAAGGGGAGTTCCAGATGGACGGTTTATATCAAACAATTTTAGACCGAAGGGAATTACAGAAGATTCAGAATGATTTCTGTGCAGCGACCGGGATCTATGCATTCTGTGTGGGTAGTGACGGCACTGAACTGACAGACATGTCAGGTAGTGATTGGGACAAAGAGAGACTGACCGGGCAGATATCGAGGGATAAGCTGATGTCTCTTTTGCGCAGGGTATCGGAGAGCAGTCTGGAGGATCAGGCGATTGAGGAGACCGGGATTGACGCGTTACAATATGCCGTAGTCTGTGTGAAAGAAGAAGGAAAGACGGTTCTAACGTGGCTGGTATATGCTGTGCTGTCCGATGCGCCTTCACAGGAAGGGCGTGAGTTTGCACAGGGATTCCGTTATCAGACGACGGGGCGGCAGTTTAATCTGGCCTTGGATCTGCTGCGGGAGATCAGCAGACATATGGTGGGCGATAAGCTTATGGCTGAAGAGGCAAAAGCGGAAAGTATCAGAAGCCGTTCTTCCAGAGAAGAGATGGAAGATGTGCTTAAGCGGACGGCAGCCACAACGCAGATCGTGCAAATGCTGGACAGTGATGCGCCCATAGAGAGCGTTCTGGCGGGCATCCTCTCAACAGTGGGAACTTTCCTGAAGATTGACTGTGCCTATCTATATTCCGTGGGCGGAGCGGCAGCGGGAAAGATGGACGTGATCGCGGAATGGTGTAATGACGGTGTGCTTTCCGGTTATGATCAGACCAGAAATCAGCCACGCCCCGCATATCTGTATCGTGACAAACCGCTGGTTCTTTCCTTGGCCTCGGGCAGAGAAGGGTATGAGGAAGAACTGGCTAAGGAAGGCATTATGGCGCTTGCGGCGTTTCCGATCGAATTGAAGGAACAGATCGGCATGTATGCGTGCTTTGAGATGACACGGACATCCCGTAATTGGGATGTGGAAGAAATAAAGTTTTTGAATGATTCCGTCAAAGTGCTTCAGAGTATTATCATGAAAAGAATCCAGAAGAATTCTCTGGCGGGATCATATGCGGCATTGGAAGAAGTGCTGAACAATGTAGGCAGCTCGATTTATGTGAGGGATAAGGAAACGGAAAAAATCCTTTTTGCCAACAGGCGGCTTCGCAATATTTTTCGAGAAGAGCTTGAGCAGAATAAACTGGCGGAAATTTTTGAGAGCAGGGTGCCGAAGGACAGGCAGGAAGGCAGCTCGGAAGTATTTACGGAAGATAAAGGCAGCTGGTACGACATCTTTTATAAGAATATCAAATGGGTGGATGGCAGAGATGTGTTCATGTGCTCGATCCATGATGTGACTGAGAAGAAAATGTACCAGAAGAAGATCGAGCGACAGGCGTACACTGATTTTCTGACCGGTCTTTTTAACAGACTATGCTGCGAACGGGATTTGGCCAAGTATGTGGATGCTGCCAAGAACGCAGGCATGGAAGGCGCTGTGCTTTATCTGGATCTGGATGATTTTAAGCATATCAACGACAGCCTTGGACATCAGTACGGCGATGTACTGCTCAAATCCATTGCAAACGGCATGAGAAAGGTGCCGGGTATCCAGAATTCCTGCTATCGCATGGGCGGCGATGAGTTTGTCATTATCGTGCCGCCGGATCAGTACGAAGCGCTCGACCGGATCGTGGAAGGGGTCAAGGCGGTTTTTGCCAGACCGTGGTTTTTGAAAAATGCGGATTATTACTGTACGATGAGTATGGGCATCGTGTATTACCCGACGGAGGGCGAGGATGTACAGGAACTGATCAGGAAAGCGGATATCGCCATGTATGAGGCGAAGAAGTCCGGTAAGAACCGTTCGGCTGTCTACAGCAACAGTATTAAGAGCGATTCCGATAAGCGCCTTGACATGGAGAAAAATATGCGCGATGCGGCAATCGACGGGTACAAGGAATTTGAAGTATATTATCAGCCGATCATTGACATTCAGGAGAACGGAAAATGTACCGGAGCGGAAGCGCTGATTCGTTGGAACAGTGTGGAGATGGGATTTATGTCGCCGGCAGACTTTATTCCTCTTGCGGAGTATCTCGGATTGATCAATCCCATCGGAAGTTATGTGTTACAGCAGGCGTGTGAGGCATGCAAAAGTTGGAATGAAAACGGGCACCCGGGATATAAAGTGAATGTGAATCTGTCGGTGGTGCAGCTCTTACAGCAGGATATTGTGGAGACTGTAGCGGAGATTATTCAGAAAAGCGGAATCAATCCCCACAATCTGACTTTGGAAGTGACAGAAGGGCTGGCGATTAATGACTTGGAGCGGATGAAGGCGATACTGAGACGGATCAAAGAGCTGGGAGTGCGGATCGCACTGGATGATTTCGGAACCGGATATTCTTCACTGAGCCACATCAGGGAACTGCCTTTTGATGTCATTAAAGTAGATCAGAGTTTCGTCAGGGATCTGGCGGAGGATAATTATTCCAAGTCTTTTATTAAGATGGTGTCGGATCTGGCGGATGCCATCGGTGTTTCCATCTGCGTGGAAGGCATCGAGACGAAGGAGCAGTATAAGGTGTTGGAAGGCATGAAGGTGAGAATGATACAGGGGTACTATTTTGACAAACCCATGCCGAGAGCGGCGTTTGACGAGAAATATGTGGCAAAGAGCACACAGAGTGCGTCTGACAGCCCTGCACAAAAGAAAACAAATCGTCCCGCGGGTAAACGGACGAAGAAAAAATGAGGAGGAAGATATGGAGAAAAAGAATTTGGCGAAGGAGCTTGCGGGTAACGCTTACCCCGGCAGAGGGATCGTGATCGGAAAGTCCGCAGACGGCAAATACGCAGTGACGGCTTATTTTATCATGGGAAGAAGCTCTAACAGCAGAAATCGTGTTTTTGTGGAAGAAGGAGAAGGCATTCGGACACAGGCATTTGATCCGTCTAAATTAGAAGATCCCAGTCTGATTATCTATGCACCGGTCAGAGTGCTGGGCAATAAGACAATTGTGACGAACGGCGACCAGACGGATACGATCTATGAACTTATGGATAAGCAGCAGACTTTTGAACAGGCACTGCGTACCAGAGAATTCGAGCCGGATGCACCAAACTATACACCTCGTATTTCAGGTATTATGCACTTGGAAAACGGCAGATATAATTACGCAATGTCTATTCTTAAGAGTAATAACGGCGATCCGTCTTCCTGCAACAGATATACTTTTGCTTATGAGAATCCGACGGCGGGCGAGGGACATTTTATCCATACCTATATGGGTGACGGGAATCCGCTGCCGAGTTTTGAGGGTGAGCCCACATTGGTAGGCATAGAGGCTGATATCGAAATCTTCACGAATACGGTGTGCGAAAACTTGAATGAGTAGAATAAGGAGTCGAAGATTGTGCGCTTTAATGAGATT
>CAMWMS010000104.1 GCA_947175435.1 uncultured Lachnospiraceae bacterium
CCCATTGACACGCTGCGGGTCTACTGTAGGGCTGCCTAGCGTAAAGGACCGCTCCCACCACTCACCGATCTGCACCGGGCAGGTAATCAGCGAAAATCTGCTAAACTGAATCTCATCCGTCTCGGCAAGCTTCAAGCCGATGGAAGTGACGAAATTAAGCGAGTGTCCGTCATCATCCATGGAATATGCCACCGATGATCCGTCCCAGAATACATCCTCCACTGTATAATCCTTGTATAAGGATATGTCTATGCCTCCTTTGACAGCGGCTCCGTCTTCCAGCAGCAACACTTTTTCATTTTTCGGATCGACCCGGAAACTGACCCTATCCCGAAACTGCTTCTGATAATCTTCTTCATCGAAGACATATAAATCTATCGTTCCCGTATCGTATCTGTCCACCAGATAGAGCTTCCATATCTCGCTGCTGCCCGTATTCTTAAGACACATCTGAAATGCAAAAGTTCTGGGAAGCCCATCCTGCGTCTGCTCCAGCATAAATACTTCCGGCTTCAGTCCCGTCGGGAGCCACGGCAAATCCAGGCTGTTGACATCTCCGTCGATCATCATCTTCACACCGCGACAGCCATACTGATCTGTATACAGCCCGTAGAAATCTATGCCGTATTCCTCATCTTTATGGATCAGATACCACGCGCCGTCTTTCAGCGGGGATTGCCCGCCGTTATACAGATAATCATAATATGCCGTGACATCAACCACCGCCGCCGTTGCAAGCGCATCATCCGTCATGGACCACAACATATCCTCAAATTCCTTCGCTGTAGCCTGATTCCATTCTGTCCTGATTCGTTTAAGCTCCTTCTGTAACAGTGCCTCTTTTTCCTCTATCGCCGTCTTTTGCACTTTGAGCTCTTCGAGCCACTGCAGCACCTGTTCCTCTTCCGCCGCCTTTTGCGCTTCGAGTTCTTTAAGATTCTGCCGCATCTGTTCCTCTTCCGCCGCATCCACGGCTTTTGCCAACTCTTCCCGCTCTTTCGCCAGCTCTTCGGCAAGCCGTTCCGCTTCTTGCAGTTCTTCCCATCTACGCTGTATCTGTGCCGCTTCCGTCTGCTCCGTTTCTGATGCCTGTACCGCTGCCTGCTCCGCTTCCGCCGCCTCTATTGCTGCCTGTACCGCTGCGTCATGTCCTGCGGCTTCAATCTCTTGTGCGCTTTCCGCTCCGGTATAAGCACATCCGCACAACAGAAGGACAGTCAACGCCACGATTCCCGTTACGATTTTGCTCCTTTTCCTTACGTCTGCGATCATGGATATGCGCTGTCGTATCCGCCTGCTGCTGCCGTCCATCGTCAACACCACGCCGTTTGCGCCGATCCGGGCATGTTCGACATTCATCAGATCAAGCAGTGTCCTGCCATAAGAGAAACGCTGCGTCTCTCCCAACAGCCTGACCGCCCGCTCATCGCAGGCAAGTTCGCTGTCCTGTTTCGCCTCATATGCCGCCAGCCACACAAGCGGATGAAACCACCAGACCGTACACAATATGCTGCGCACCGCCGCCCACAAGGTGTCTCCCTGCACGGCATGCGCATATTCGTGCGCCAGAATATGAAGCCTGATCTCCTCTTCCTCATACTGCTCCGGACTGATATAGATACCCTTTCCTGCCATACACGGACCGGGCAGTCCTTTCACCAGCCAGACCTGTATCCCATGATCCGCCAGCCGCTTCGACCATACCGCAGGCAGAGATTCTGTCTGTGCCTTCTCTCTGGTTCGATGCAGATACACGATGAATCGCACCTGTCTAAACAGCGCGAATCCACCCACAGCAATCACACCCACAACCCATATCATCACAACCGCCAAACGGAAACCCGCATAGGACCTTTCCCCCAATCCGTACCACATCTGCATACCCTGTCTGTCCGGTGGTAAATCTGTCGGATTTACTTCCATCTCTGTACCATCTGTTTCCGCTCCCGCCATACCTGCTGCCATGCCGCTTACGTCCAACCTTGCACCGTCTGCCGCCGCTCCTGCCGTCATGCCACTTACGCCTAATCCTGCAGCCGTTAGGGCTGACTCTATCCCTGCCGACATATCCCGCAAAGCCTCCTTCGCATTCCCGGCATTTGCAGCCGCCCCTGCGGTCATCTCATTGCTTCCGTTATTTTCATCTACACTGTTCCTATGTATCTCTTCTGCTCCTGCCGTTCCCACATAACACTGTGATATCCCCTGCACCACATTCATAATACTGAATGAACTGCTGCCGAAGCTGATCGGCAGAACCATGCGCACTGCCACCACAAGCCACAGCGCATAGCGCATCCCCATACTGATTCTGCCATATGTCAACCGCCGCAGTACCAGAATCACACAGATCAGAATCGTGCCGCTTACAACCATATCCGTCATCTGTCACTCTCTCCTTTCCACTCACAGGCTTTCCGCTTTCTCCTCTGCATTCTTCTCATTCAGTGCCATTTTCCGCTTCTGCCCTGCGCAGGATCTCATACATCTCTGCAATCTCTTCTTTCGACAATGCCTTCCTCTCCACCATGGTATTGAGCATCAGCCCCATCCTACCGTCGAATACTTTCTCCAGGAACTCTTCCGTCTCCTGTTGCACAGCCTCATCTCTGCCTACATCCGGATAATACAGCTTCGCCCGCTCTCCCTCCTCATGATGGATCGCTCCCTTCTCCTCCATGCGCCGCAGAAAAGTCATCACCGTATGCTTCGTCCATCCCGTCGTCTCCTTGAAATGATTGGTGAGCTGCATCATAGTCTGCGGCGCTTCCTGCCACAACAGACTCATCACCTTCCATTCCGCCTCCGATAATCTGACCATATCCTTCTCCCTCTATATCCAATGATTTCATATTCTTAATTCTAGGTTTACGTTTGACTACCTATAATATAATACATCGGTAGTCATCTGTCAACCTACTTTTTATAATTTAAAATTCCTCAAAATCATCTATGCATACTGTTACAATTGCTACACACAAAACATCGAAAAGTCGACCTTCCATCACCGACACCCTGCAGCGAATGCATGTCCCGTTCTAAATAATAACTTCAAACTCTCAAACCCTGTGCGGGGCAGATTGCGACAAACGCTCTCTCGTGTCATGCGCAGTCAAATGTGATTTTCTTAATATTCCGCTAGGCAGCCAGCAATTGCGGGACACGGATGTCCCGCAAAGCCCGACATGAGCCCGGATGGCGAATAGAGGGCGGTTGCGTCCGTCCTCCACCACCTATCCGGAATATTATAGAAAATCCATTCGACGAAGCCGACACAAGAGAGCGTTTGTCGCAATCTGCCCTCCCATCCCAATTTGACAGAAAATTATATATTTTCACGTGAAATATTTAGATTTTTTCTTTCATTTTCACACAATATCTGCTAAAATGGTGTTAAGAAATAAAGATTCCTGCCGATACTATTAACAGAACAAGATGTTCACAATATATCATCCAGGGAGGGATTGTCGCAGTATATGCAAATGAGAGGAATTATAAAGTTGAAGCGGTTATGGCTGTTTCCCCGCTAAGGAAGGTTTCTTCCAATGACAAAAAACACCAGTCCGGACAGAACCCATCTAAGGCTTTCGCGCAGACTTTCTTTTCTAAGGTTTTAGATGAGGCATGTGAGAGGGAACAGGAACGAAACATCCACATTTACACCAACGGCTACACCAAGGATGCACTTCCCTATTACAATTTTATCAATATGCGCGAGTATTGTTAACTGAAGTGAAAAACCCGAGGAGATCCGACATCCCCTCGGGTTTTACATTTATTATACATATCACAGATCCGTGCCGTATCTATATCGCTTGCTGCGAATCCACACTTTACTGCAGTTGCTTCGCCAGACTGAAAATCTCCTCCAGCATATCCTTACATGCCTGCATATCCTGTACGGTAGCTTCCGAAGTCCGAAGTCCTTCCACGCTGGAAGCCGCCACTTCTTCACTTGCCGCAGACAACTGTGAGATATCATCAGAGATCGCATTGGTGCTGTCGATAATGCTCGCGATGATCCTTTCGCTGTCCCTTATATTGTTTACCATATTCTGTACTTCTTCATCAACTGCCTCGAATTTCTCCCTGGTAGCCTCGATCAGTTCGGTCTGTTTGTTAATAGACTGCTGCGCACTGTCTACACTCTCATTTACACTCTTCGTGTCCAGAATCAATTCATTGATAATATTGGTAATGCTGTTGGAAGCATCCTTAGTCTGTTCGGAAAGCTGCCTGATCTCCTCAGCAACCACCGCGAACCCTCTTCCTGCCTCTCCGGCACGCGCTGCCTCTATGGAAGCATTGAGCGCCAGCAGATTCGTCTGACTGGAAATCGACAGAATAGCGCCAATAAAATTCTGCACCTCTTCCACCTTATGGCTAAGCATGTTGCTGACTTCGACGGTTGCTCCGCTGGCCGCCTCCACATTCTCGGCCTGCTTTCTCAGACTCTCGACAACATCGGCCCCCTGCGTTACCATATCACTCGCTCTGTCGGAAGCAGCGGTCAGATTCCTGATACTCTCCTCCACGGCATCCGTATTACTCCGAATCTCCATACACATATCTGCCTGCCGCTGAATGGACTGCGCCGTGGCATCGGTGCTCTCCGCTATGTTCGTCATGGCGAAATTATTGGTATCCACATTGCCTTGTAGATTTCCCAGTTTGTCCATCGCGCCGTCAAAATTCTCGATAATACTGCCTGCTACCTGCAGCATCTTCTGCTGAGCTGCTTCCTGCTGCGCAGCGGACTCCGCCACACTATTAACATTTTCCTCATTAAACTGGATCAACAGCTTAGAAACCGTATAAGAAGCATATGCCACAAGCAGAATCGTTAAAAGAGCCATAATTGAATCGCTCAGCTGTGAACGATCCAACAGGAAAACCCTGATCAGATTAAGCACTATGATCGCAGCATTGCCAAACAACAGCAGCCTCTTATTATAATATACCAGAACACCGAACAACACAGGAAAAGCATAGGCGTACACTCCCGTATTCGTCCCGAACAATATCATAGCCCCATACGCCACCGTAGCGCATCCCATCATGCCTACCGAGCCTTTTTTCTGATCCTTCCATAACGCATAGGATACGATCGTACCGATCAGCATTGCCACTGTTACCACCGCACGCATCATGACCCGTATGCCGCCGCTCTCTAAAGCTCCCGATGCCACAGTAACCAGAATGAAATATATCAAGATTACCGAGATAAGAATTAGTACGGTTTTGTTCGCCCGTTTGTACTGTGATTCTGTCATCTTATGTTCCCCCTTTGATTATATTATATTTTCTGACATCACATTCTAAATGAACTGACACACAATTATATTTTACCACAATTATTCGACTATTTCCAGCCCTTCCAACGTCAAATTATAACTACAAATTATACCAGAATCATGTCTCAGAGTGTCTGATCAATTCCGGCGGCAGCCATTTCTTCAGAATACTGCCCAGCATTGCCATATCTATAGGCTTGGGCAGGAAATCGTTCATTCCTCCCACCAGAAACTCGGCTTCCATCCCCTTAACCGCATTGGCCGACAGCGCCACGATGGGCAGTCTGTCCGTGTAGGGCGTGCCGGTCGCACGGATCAGCTTCACGGCTTCGATGCCGTCCATCTCCGGCATCATATGATCCATGAACACCAGATCATACTGCCTCTGCTTTCGTATCATATCGACACTGTCCTGCCCGTTGTCCACCAGATCAGGCACAATGCCGAACTTCTTAAGAAGTCCCGTCGCCACACGCAGATTTACTTTATTATCGTCCACCACAAGCACCTTAGCTTCCGGAGCGGTAAAATCAATGACAAACTGTTTTAATTCTACCGCATTTTTGTTCTTACTGTATTCACACGGCGCGGCATCTATAACCTTCTGTCGGATATCAAAGATAAACGTGCTGCCCTTGCCGTATTCACTCTCAACCTTGATGCTGCCGCCCATGTTCTCCACCAGCAGCTTCGAAATGGACAATCCCAATCCGGTACCTTCCATGCCGCGGTTCTTCTTCATATCCACCTGTTCAAAGGATCGGAACAGCTTATCCATATCCTCCTGCCTGATGCCGATGCCGGTGTCAGCGACGCTGATCAACAGCCGTCCTACATTTTCCTCTTCCTGCTGCCACGATACCGTGAGTGTAATGGAGCCCTCATATGTAAACTTTGTGGCATTACCCATGATATTGATGATGATCTGCTTCACTCTTCCGATATCCCCGTACAGCTTACGCGGTACGCTGTCTGACACCTTAGCGATCAGTTCCACCGGCCTACCCTTCAACCGCACCTCCATCATGCTCATCACATCATGGATCATGGATGAGAAATAATACTCTTCGGGAATGATCGGCATCTTGCCGGATTCAATTTTGGAGAAATCCAGAATATCGTTGATGATGCTGAGCAGCCCTTCTCCCGACGTCTTGATCGTGGCGGCATACTCTCTGCCCTGTTCCGACAGCTTCTCATCCAGCAACAGATCCGCCATACCGCAGATCGCGTTCATCGGTGTCCGAATCTCATGGGACATGTTGGCAAGAAACACGCTTTTCGCCTCATTGGAGGCTTCCGCCTGGTGCATCAGCTTCTCCATCTCTTCCATATTATGCTTGATCGTCATCGAATTCTCTACCGCGATCACACACAGCACGCCGCAGCCGAACTGAATACAGAAAATATTGATGAGCATATTCATGATACGCAGGAATGTAACAATGGCAGTATTCTCAATCACATACCGTGGTTCCAAAAAATTGCCCATGCTCAGTTCCACGAAATAGAACACGAATATAATAATAAAATTCACGACCGGATGAAACTGCTTCTTCTCCGGATTCTGACATTTCAAAACAAAGTTTGTGAGAACCGTAAACGGAAACATTGCCAGACAGTAGAGCCCGAACTGTGTCGTTTCACCCAATATATACACGGAAATCCATGAGTAGACCAATATCTCCGCAAGGAATATGAAGTACACAAGACGAACGCGGTTTTGTCTGGCATAATAAAACGCCACTCCGTAGATCAATATGCTTACCAAATTTAGGTTGCTCAAAAGCCGCGCCCCGCCTAATCGCAAGGTGACCAACAGGATTATATGTATGAGTACCAAAACAATGGCGCAGATCTGAAGAAATACGTCGTAATTCATAATATTCAGTTTGAAGTTCTTCACCCGATTCCACATCTTCGCTATTCCGGTCATTTATATTCCTCACCGTCTCGTACTCTTTCCGTCACCGATGTTATTGTACACCCGCATACCGTCAGAGTGCAAGTATGTCAAGCTATATGTTTCAGGTTTGCACATGGTGACGACTCAGATCACATAATTACTCGTAATCTGACCCTGCCACTCTACCAGATCCGCCAGTGTTACTTTATCCACAACCCCGCTGATGGCCTCGTCAAGCATCTGCCACAGCCGAAGCGTCACACAAGATTCCTGACGCTCACACATATTGATCTCATCATCCAGACAGGGAACCGGCGCCAGCGACCCTTCCGTCAGCCGCAGTATCATACCTACCGTATATTTCTCCGGATCTCTTGTCAGACGATACCCTCCCTGCGGTCCGCGGATGCTTTTCACATATCCTGCCTTGTTAAGCACCGAGATGATCTGCTCCAGATATTTGTCCGATATCTCCTGTCTTGCCGCTATGTCCTTGATTCTTACCGGTTCACCGGTATTATTTAACGCCAGATCCAGCATCAACCTGAGCGCATATCTCCCCTTTGTGGAAATCTTCATACAAGCCCTCCTGTCAGAGTCTCCGACACCATGCAGCAAGCGCATAACATGGTCTGAGCACTCATTTTCCTATCAAGTCAGTATGCTTTATATGATATTTATACTACTCTTACGAATTTTTGTCAAATAACGTTTCTTCGGTAATCCCGGAAATTTACTGTCATAACTGTTAAGAAAATCTCTCCTCATTACGATATATAATATAAGAAGCGACCAAAAGCGAGTCGCAGGCAGGTAAACGGAATTACGGATTACGCTAAGGAGGGCACAAACATGAACAAAGTAAACGGATACGGCGCATACCAGAACAGCTACTATGATAACTCTGTACGCGGCAAGAAAAATCAGGATAAGACATCCAAGACCGGCTCCGCCGACAAAACAAACGGCATCGGCAAGACCGGAAACGGCACACAGTTAAGCAGCAAAGCCAAGGCTCTGTTGCAGGAGTTAAAGAGAACTTACAGCAACATGGACTTCATGGTTGCCGACTATGAATCCGATGAGGAAGCGGCATCTCATCTTGCCCGCGGAACGAAGGAGTACAGCGTACTGATCGATCCGGAAGAACTGGAGCGCATGGCGGCTGATGATGATGTCAAGAAGCAGAATCTGTCACTTCTCGACGAAGCTGTAGGAAAACTGGACGAGGTAAAGGATCAGCTCGGCGATCATAAGAATGAAATAGCAAGCATAGGTATTTCCATCGGTAAAGACGGTCAACTGTCCTACTTTGCAGAGTTGGAGAAATCCGGCGAGCGTCAGAAAGAATTTGTAGATCGGATTCGTGAAGGAAAAAAGGAAGCAGCCGAGAAAGCGGAAGCAGACAAAGCCGGCGGCAAACCTCACGGCTATGAGTATGAGAGAAGCAAACGCACTACCGTATATGCTTCTACCGCCGAGGAACTGGTTGACAAGATCAAAAATGTGGATTGGGACAATATCAAGGAAGAGACCACCGTTCCCATGCCCGGTGATCACTTTAACTTTTCAATCTAAAATATAAGCGCAGGTGGATCACCACCTGCGCTTTATTATTTTCATGATTTACATGGCCACTGCTGTCACTTTCTTACATACCCATGAGTTCTTTTCTCTTAATTTCCTCGAAGAAATCATCAATCGATTTGACGATCTTAGCCGGTTCCATTGATTTCAGCAGATATCCCTGAGGCTTTAACGCCATAACCTGCATAATGGTCTCCTTATCACCCTTATTCGTAAGCATCATGACCGGAATATCCGCAAAATCATGCTCGGTGCGGATCATCTCTAATACCTGCTTACCGTCCACAACCGGCATCTCATAATCAAGCAGTACCAGATCCGGTCTGTTGGTTGATAAATATTTGATTGCCATGGCTCCGGAATTGGCAAGGGTTACCTGATAAGACTCCTCCAACCATCCCTTCACATTACGAAGCATGGTGCCGGAATCATCCACCACCAGAATCTTCTTCTTATTCTGTTTGCCGTATTTCTTCTCATAACCCGTAATTGCCGACACCACTTCGGTAACATTTATAGGTCTCTGGAATTTCTGTCTGATCAGATTCTTAGTGATCACCTTCTCCACAGTAGCCAGCTCATCGATATCACCGATGGCAAAAATCGGGATATCCTCCTCAGCCGCCCGATCCTTAATGTAATTGAGCGCCTGCTGCTCTTCTCCCATCTTCTCATCTACATAGAGCAGGATAATACCGATCTGCTCCTCAATCTGATTGATGGCATCGATGTCCGCTTTGACCGTAATCACTTCGTAATCCGATCTCTCAAACCGATCTTTCAATGACAAAATAAGATAACTCTGAACCTGTGAGATAATCACTACATTCTGCATATTATCACTCCCCGCTTCCATCTATGTATGTACAATATCGGGCACATGGCCTCTGTTCTAAACATACGCTTTTATTATAACAAATTGCATTCTCATTTGCAATGCTAAACCCGATTTTCTGTCACCTGAAAAAAAGCTCTTGCTTCTTGTACTTCCTATAATACCATATTCCCGTCAGATCCGCCAGAATCCAACCGATCGGTACCGACATCCAGATCCCCGTCACGCCGATCCGTTCCACAGAGGACAACGCATACGCCAACAGGACACGGATCCCTAAGGACACCACCGTCAACACTACGGAAATACCTGCCTTGTGGATCGCACGATAATAACCATAGAATAGAAACAACAGCCCGATACCGAAATAAAAAGCGCCTTCGATGCGAAGATATCCCGCGCCCACGGCGATCGCTTCCGCACTTTCCTTACTCAAAAACATTCTCATAAGCTGCTCTGAGAATAAAACCACAAGAATCGAAATAACCAGACAGAATACGAACGCACTGGCTACCGCATCCCGCATCCCCCGCCTGATCCGCTCAGTCTTACCTGCTCCGTAGTTCTGTGCCACATAGGTAGAAAAAGCATTGCCGAAATCCTGCACCGGTGCGTATGCAAAAGAATCGATCTTTACCGCTGCCGCGAAAGCTGCCATCACTACAGGCCCAAAACTGTTCACCAGTCCCTGCACCATCAAAATACCGAAATTCATGATTGACTGCTGCAGACAAGTAAGTGTTGAGAGTCCGATCAGCTCTTTAAATATCTGTACATTCCATGAACGATTCGCTCTGCTGACTCTAAGCTCCGGGTATCTGGCCCCGTAGTATACGACGATACCGATCCCTGCCAAATACTGCGCAAAAATCGTAGCCGCCGCAGCACCGCCCACACCCCATTGAAAACCTCGGATAAAAAGGATATCCAGCACAATAT
>CAMWMS010000105.1 GCA_947175435.1 uncultured Lachnospiraceae bacterium
TCCGAAGACGACACTGATTGAACAGATTGTCGTGGAGGGGGAGGTGTATGAAGGCAAATCGGTAGCCTGGTTAAGATGAGGCATTTATATCAGTTTAGCTGATAATTAAATAAATGCAGAAGTAACTTGATAGCAATATCAAAATATTATTCTCAAAGGGAGGAAATTATTCATGAAGAAAAAGTTACTTAGTGTAATTCTTTCAACAGCCATGATCGCAAGTGTGCTTTCAGGCTGTGGTGGAAATGGCGGCGGCGCTGCTTCCACACCCGCAACTGACGACGCAGCACCTGCTACAGACGCTGCACCTGCTGATGACGCAGCTCCGGCAGACGATGCAGCACCTGCTGATGATGCAGCACCTGCTGCTTCCGGCGAAAAGTTCTATATCTACTCTTGGAATACAGAGTTACAGGAGAGACTTGCTTATGTATTTGCAGCTAATCCGGGTATGGAAGACAGAGTTGAGTATGTAAACATCGGTGACTCCGGTATCTATCAGGAGAGAATTGACCAGCTGTTACAGGCTCCTGACGCAGAGGACTATCCTGACATCATCGCTTTCGAGGCAGCTTACATCATGAAGTATACCAACTCCGATCAGACATTAGATGTTAAAGATCTTGGTATCACAGACGCAGACCTTGGCGAGATGTATCCTTACACTATCGACGTTGCTACCGATAAGAGAAACGGTTCCTTAAAGGGTCTTTCTTGGCAGGCATGTCCCGGTTCCTTTATGTACAGAACTGACCTTGCTGAGAGCATTCTCGGCGTAAAGAGTCCCGAAGAGATGCAGGCTAAGATCAGCACATGGGATGATTTCGTAGCTACGGCTCATGAGATCAAAGAGAAATCCGGCGATGCTACAAGAATCCTTTCTTCTAACGGCGACCTTGCAGAAGTATTCAGATCCAACATGGAGAATCCTTGGGTAGACGACAGCGGCGTATTCCGTATGGATCCGATTATGGAGCAGTACATGGATCTTGTTAAGACTCTGGAGCAGGAAGATTTGACACAGAAGACAACCACATGGTCTGACGAGTGGAACGCAGGTCCTTCCACAGACGCTGTATTCGGTTACTTCGGATGTACATGGTTCTTACACTGGACAATCAAGGCTAACTGCGGCGGTTCTGCTGTAGGCGAAGGTACTTATGGTCTTTGGAATATGTGCCAGGGTCCGATGCCTTACTACTGGGGTGGTACATGGTTAGGTGCAACAGCAGGATGTTCTGATAAAGAGCTGGCTGGACAGATCATGAAGAGCCTCTGCTGTGATACAGAGATCATGACAAAGATGTCTTCCGAGACTCTGGACTATGTAAACAACAAGACAGCTATGCAGACGCTGTCCGATCAGGGCGCAGGTGCATATGACTTCTTGGGCGGTCAGGACTTCATCGCAGTATTCTCTCCTTTGGCAGAGGATGTAGATGTATCCTTCATGAGTGCATATGACAAGACAATCAATGATC
Organism: uncultured Lachnospiraceae bacterium; assembly: GCA_947175435.1. Classification (GTDB taxonomy): domain Bacteria; phylum Bacillota; class Clostridia; order Lachnospirales; family Lachnospiraceae; genus UBA3282. Next base: position 1,482 of record CAMWMS010000105.1, read on the forward strand.
TGCTTGGCACACAGTTGACAGAGTATTCTCTTGGCAATAAGGACAAAGAGACAGCTATCGCAGACTTCAAGGCAGCAGTAGCAGAGTCTTATCCTTCACTGACAATCGAGTAATCATTGACAGTAAAACAGAATAAGTAATATATTATAAAGTCTGTACCGGCTCTTCGGGCCGGTACAGATATTTAAAAGAATTTTTAATGAAGAAAAAGACCGCGGCACAGATTTTTGAGAGTGCTCCGGCTGACAGAGAATTGTCAAATGCCTGTGGCGCGGTCAGAGGCAGAAAAATTTAAAAAGAAGGATGTGGAGAAATGGCAAAGAGTAAGAGTAATAAGCGTAAGACAGTGGAATACGGCCGCTATGGATATTACTTCATTGCTCCGTTTTTTATTGTATTCGCGATATTCCAGTTATGGCCCTTGGTCTATACACTCGGTCTGGCTTTCTGTGAGAATTATACGGATACGATGTGGAACGTAGAAGTGGGTCCTACCTTTAACGGGCTTCAGAACTTTTCAACGATCTTCGTGGGCAGCGACGGATCACTGTTCGATACCTATACATTCCGTGCGCTGGGCGCCACTCTGATCATGTGGCTGATGAACTTCCTGCCGCAGATTCTGCTGGCACTGCTTCTGGCGGTATGGTTCACGGATACGAGAGTGAAGATCAAAGCGCAGGGCGCATACAAGATCCTTGTATTTATGCCCAACATCATCACGGCGGCTACGATCTCCGTGCTGTTCTACAAACTGTTCGATTACCCGAACGGACCGATCAACCAGTTATTCGTAAACAGCGGTCTTTGGGATAAACCCTACCAGTTCCTGAATACGAAGTGGGCGACAAGGAGTATTATCTCATTCATCAACTTCTGGATGTGGTATGGCAATACGATGATCGTTCTGACAGCGGGTGTGCTGGGTATCAGCCCGTCCCTGTTTGAGGCAGCCAGAGTGGACGGCGCAACAAGCTGGCAGATATTCAAGAGCGTAACCTTGCCTTTGCTTCGTCCGATTATGCTGTTCTCATTGGTAAACTCCGCAATCGGCGGACTGCAGATGTATGATATCCCGAAGCTGTTGACGACCAGCGGATTCGGTGATCCGGATTACACCACCAGAACGATGACGATGTACATAAGAGAACTTGCCTTCACCGGTGCAAGACAGATGGGCAAGGCTTCGGCGGTATCCCTCGTACTGTTTGTGGTGACCCTGTTCTTCTCACTGGCACTGTTCTATATCATGCGGGATAAGGATGCCATCAGGGAGAAGAAAGCCATTAAAGCGGCACAGAAAGCAAGAAAGGGGGCAAACTGATCATGAATAAAGAAAAAGACGGCGGCTTACATGCCAGTATTATGATTCAGCAGATCATCCGGAATGCGATCTGTATCTTCCTGTGTATTTTGAGTTTGATTCCGTTCTGGATCATGATCGTGAATGCGACCAGAACCAGCGTGGATATTCAGTCCAGCTTTTCATTGATCCCGTCCCATTATTTGATGGAGAACTGGCAGAAGCTGCTCTATCAGGCGAGCCAGAATGTACCTCTGTGGAGATATATGGTCAACAGTTTGATTATTGCGGGAGGTTCCACGGTTCTGTCTGTATATTTCTCGACGATGACAGCATACGGTGTAACTGCATATAAATTCAGAGGAGCCAGTTTTGCGTGGGCATTTATCATGGCGATCATGATGATCCCGGTGCAGGTTTCTTCCATCGGTTTCTTCCGGTTTATGTACCAGATCGGCTGGGGCAACAATTACATGCCGTTGATCATTCCGGCAATTGCAGCGCCCGCCACGGTATTCTTCATGAGGCAGTATATGATCAGTGCGCTGCCGCTGGAGATTCTGGATTCCGCAAGAATTGACGGATCGGGAGAGTTCAGAACATTTAATACGATTGCAGTGCCGCTGATGAAGCCGGCAATAGCAACACAATGTATCTTCGCATTCATCGGATCATGGAACAACTTCTATACGCCCTCCATGTTGCTTACGAGTCAGGCGAAGATGACGCTGCCGATGTTTGTGCAGCAGATGAGAGGTGAGCGTTTCCGTTCCGACCACGGTATCATTTATGTAGGTCTGGTGGTAACGATTATGCCGATCTTCATTGTATATTTCCTTCTGTCTAAGTACATCATCGCTGGTGTTGCACTCGGTGGTGTGAAGGAGTAATATGAGATATTAGGCTATATTGTATTGGGGAGATAGCTTACGGAAAGAGAGCGTGCCGATTAGGTGCGCTCTCTTTCCGTAAGCGGATTAAATAAGACGGACGCCAGGATGAAAGTTAATATCTACGGAGCCGCGCTTCCGCTCCGCAAAAAACGTAGCGGTACTAAGTTCGTGAAATACCTCACTAAGTACCGACGTTTTTTGAGGGGCTCCTTAAGATATTAACTTCCATCCTGGCTGGGTATTGATTGAGGACAAACTTTATTCGAGAGCCATTTATACATAAAAATTTAAGATATATTACATGGTAAATTGTAAAATATTGTGTTACGATATACGCGACGGCAATGAGCTGTGACGTAATGTAAGATGACAAAATGACAGCTTGCAGACAGAATCGAGGATTATAATGTCAAACATAGTATACAAAAACGCCACGATGAGGGTATATGACGGTCTCGTACGGCTATGCGATTATGCCGGTAAGAGTGTGGAGTGGTGTGATAAACTTTGGCAGGAGATGTTAAGTGACAGGGAAGTATATGATGAGTTTGTCTATTATCTGGAACACCATGTACCCGGTGATTTGATGAAGGTCCGGGGATATTCTTTGACGGATCTGTATGTGTGGCAGATAGAGCAGTATAATCTGCATGGTGATTCGGGGAAGAATACGGCCTGCTGTAATAAGGAAGAGATGGTACTGCAGGCGCTATGGATGTTGGCTGAGATGAAGAAGAACCCCGACAGCTATCTGGGCAGGCTGGATAAAGGCGCAGGGATGGATAAAATATAGGAAACTGTGAAGAACAGGGTTCTGAACAGTTACAAATATAGATAATGGAAGAAAGTATAGAGAAAGAATATGGAGAAAACGGAATTTATTGAAAGATTGCAGCGTGCTCTTGCCGCAGGGATTTCCAGTAGCCTGGTGTCGGAGAATGTGCAGTATTATCAGAGTTATATCGACTCGGAGATCCGTAAGGGCAGAAGCGAGAAGGAAGTGATGGACAGTCTGGGTGATCCGAGACTGCTTGCAAAGAGTATTATTGAGGCGAACAAGCACGCCGGGGTAAGTTACGGTTCGAATCAGGAGTATGATGAGGAAGTGGCGGATGATACGCAGGAGTGGGAGCCTGATCGGGGCGCGCCGAAGGGTAGGAGCATTGTGTTTCCGGGATGGCTTGTTATGCTGGTCGTTACGGTGATAGTACTTTTGATTATCGGAGTGGCGACTTACACACTGATCAGTTTTGCGCCGTTGATTATAGGGGTGTTGGTGGCGGTGTTGATCGTGAAGGCATTTCAGGGGCGTTCACGTTGAATCTTTTCCATAACAAAACAGACCATTTGGGTAAATGGTCTGTTGAGGGGAGTATATAAATAATTATATATAAGGGTCTGTAAATAGAAACTGAAGGGGTGTTTCCATCTACAATTATTATTATATACTTTATATGAGAAAATGCAATCAAAAATAGTACTAAAGTCCTATGCAATTATTTGGTGATTTTATATAAAAATCTAGTACTAAAGAACTAGAAACGGGCTGTATATTCTGATAAAAATCTTGAAATACTATTTCTGTAACTAAAATCAATCAGGAGGTATTTGAGATGTCTAAGAATGATTATAACCAGAATTCACAGAATGACAAGCAGCAGGACAAGGCAAACAACTCTACCAGCCAGAACAACCAGAATAACAGTCAGAAGAACAATTCTAAGAACAGTTCCGGCAGCAACGCACAAGACAATCAGAAGAACAACTATTAAGCAGCAGGTAACAGATGTTTGTGAGACGCAAAGCGGTATGGTCGATGGCCATACCGTTTTGTTGTATTTTGTGAAAAAATTGTAAAACATATCGGGGAACATTGTTATTTTATAAACTTTAGTATACAATGTCTATGGTGAAGAAAAGCAGGGAGTTATAGTGAAATCCGACAGTGCACTGCCGGAAGGCAGGAGAGTTGGAGTTCTGAATCGGAGGAGATTATGAAAAGAACATTGAGATGGATTGCATTTATAATGTCAGTGATCATGCTTGCCGGCTGCGGAAATGCGGGTGACACGAAGACGGATGGTGCAACGGAATATGCCGACACCGCGGCGGAAAATATAAAACAGGCAGGATTGGGGGCTATGGCGCTTCTCTACGATGATTCGGTCTGGACCTATGATGAGACACAGGGTGGCGATACAGGGCTTGCTTTTACGTCAAAGGACGGCTCATTACTTGGCATTTCCTGTTCCAGAGAATCTTTTTACCAGCATCCGCTTGATATGCTGAATATTTCAAGACAGATTTGGGCAAGTTATGCAGGCTATGAGGAAGTGGAAGAACCTACGGCAATATCCGTTCAGGGTGAGGAATGGTACGAGTGGGTATATAAATATGAAGAGAACGGTGTGGCGACAGTGACATTACAGCGTTTCTACGGTAAGAATTATTATGCATATACGATGTCTTATATCGCCGAGGAGAAATCCTACGAAGCCAATAAGAGCGAAGCGCTTAAAGTAATGAACTCTGCGACAATGAGTGTGCCGGACAATGATGAGGCTGAGGAGAAAGCGAAAGCATTCCTAGTGGGTGAATGGGATCTCGGCGATCAGGGATATCTGGTCATGAATGAGGATGGCACCTATTTCTGGTACATGGACAGCAGCAAAGATGAGAAAAACATGCATAAAGGAGTTTATCATGGTGATGTGACGAATGATACGGTGGGCTTTAAAGAGGGAGAGGGAATATATTTTGTTCTTTTTCCGGAAGCTTTATATGTGGATGGAAAAGAGGGGCAGACCTCGGCGGCGAAGTATGACTATGCCGTTTCCATGACCAAACAGGATGGAGGGACCTATCAGATGCTCAATCCGACTACTTTTGCGTTGTATTCCATGCTGAAACAGGAGTAGAATATGGAGAGAATAGAGTATATCGCACCCTGCCATTTTGGGCTGGAAGCGGTTTTAAAAAGAGAAATTACGGATTTGGGATATGAGATCGTCTCGGTGGAAGACGGGCGAATCACTTTCGTCGGGGATGTGCAGGCGGTCTGCCGTGCCAATATTTTCCTGCGCAGTGCGGAGCGTGTTCTGATTAAAGTAGGCAGCTTTCATGCGGAGACGTTTGAGGAATTGTTTCAGGGTACGAAAGCTCTGCCGTGGGCCGACTACATACCGAAGAACGGGAAGTTCTGGGTGACGAAGGCGGCGAGCGTTAAGAGCAAATTGTTTAGTCCTTCCGACATCCAGTCGATTATGAAGAAGGCTATGGTGGAGAGCATGAAGAAGGCTTATCCCGCAGATTGGTTTTCGGAGAGCGGAGACTCTTATCCTATAAGAGTATTCCTAATGAAGGACGAGGTGACGGTGGGATTGGATACTACTGGGGAATCGCTTCATAAGCGCGGGTACAGGAAGCTTACGGCGAAGGCGCCGATTGCAGAGAATCTGGCGGCAGCGCTTATTATGCTGACACCATGGAAGGGAGACCGCATTCTGGTTGATCCGTTCTGCGGTAGCGGAACGATTCCGATTGAGGCGGCTATGATGGCGGCTCATATTGCGCCGGGAATGAACCGCAATTTCACTGCGGAGGAATGGACACACATCGTAGACAGAAAGAACTGGTATCGCGCCGTGGACGAGGCGGAATCACTGATTGACATGGATGTGGAGACCGACATTCAGGGGTATGATATCGATGAGGAAATTATTGCGGCGGCGAGGGCTAATGCGAAGTTGGCAGGAGTGGAGAAAATGATTCATTTTCAGCGCAGGGATGTTGGGCAGTTAAGCCATCCGAAGAAATACGGGTTTATTATTACGAACCCGCCCTACGGGGAAAGAATTGAAGATAAGAAGAATCTGCCGGGGATCTATGATACAATCGGAGAGCGGTATAGGACACTGGACAGCTGGTCCATGTATCTGATTACCGCCTATGAAGGTGCAGAGCAGGCGATCGGCAGGAAAGCGGACAAGAACCGGAAGATATATAACGGTATGATGAAGACCTACTTCTATCAATATATGGGACCGAAGCCGGGTGGAGGCAGAAGATAAGTTATGCAGCAGGAACGACAGAACAATCTGATGAAAAGAATGGCGGTATATTGTCTTGTGTTTGTAACGACAGCGATGAGCGCCATACTGTATTACTCCGCTAATAAGATCATTGTGGTGGCGGATGTGGCACAGGATGAGGTCGTGCAGGAGTCTGATGGCAACGAGGGCAGCGAGAAAAGCACGGGAAAAGCCGTCGTAGTGGATAAGAATAATATTTCCATTGACCGAGAGAGTCAGAACATGAAATATTTTTGTATTCCGCTGCCGGAGGACGTAAAGGCAGAGGAAGTGATTATTGAAAATCACTACATGGACAGGGAATTGTGGGTAAATATTACGCATAAAAATCCCCATGAACATGAGAAATTCTATGAGACTAACGGCGTGTACGGTAATTGTGATAGTGTGACGGAAGGACATTTCGATGTGGAGAAGGACAGGATGTGCCTTCGGTTCGATTTGACGGGAGTGTATGAGTATCACAGTATTTTTGAGGACAATACGCTCTATGTGGAATTTATGACGCCGAAGGAAGTCTATGACAAGATCATCGTGATCGATCCGGCATACGGGCTGCAGGAGGACGGCGTGTTGTCAAATGGAGTAAGTGCCAAGGATATTACACTGGAAGTTGCCAAGGCAGTCAAGGCTAAACTGGACAATACGGATATCAAGGTATATTATACAAGAATGGACGACAGCAATCCCACGGCGGAGAACCGTGTGGAGCTGGCGGCTGCGACGAAGGCGGATCTGCTGATTCGGATAGAGGTGAGCGGGGATGCGAATACGAAGTTGTATGGCACGGAGGCGGTCTATAACAGCAGGTTTTTCATTCCCGGATTCGGCAGCGTGGAGCTGGCGGATCTCTTAGAGCGCGAAGTGGTCACTGCGATCAGCGGTAAGGCTAACGGACTTCTGGAGGCAGGAGAGGAAGACGTGGTAATCAGCAATGCCACAGTGCCGGCGGCGGCGATCAAGGTAGGATATCTGACGAATGGGCAGGAGTTTATTCTGTTGCAGCGAGAGGATTATATCCAGCGTATCGCAGAGGGAATCTATCAGACAGTCATGAAGGCGTATGAAGAATAGCGTGAGAAGAACCTCTGGACTTGCGAAGCAAGTCATGATCACAGCAAGGGCTGATTTCGCAAAGTCAGCATAGCTGCCTTAGAAGTTCTAGAAGTTGCAAAGCAACTTCATCTCACGCAGGAGAATGCCAAAAACGGGCATTCTCAGCATGGCGGAATCATGTTGGAAGCACTTAAGGAGATAAGACGATGAGACGACAGATTATATTTGCCACCGGTAATATGGGAAAAATGCGGGAGATCAGGGATATTCTGCGGAATATAGATGCCGATATCCTGTCGATGAAAGAGGCGGGGATCGAGACGGATATTGTGGAGGACGGTACGACTTTTGAGGAGAATGCGGTTATTAAAGCTAAGGCGGTGGCAGGGCTTTTAACGGAGCATGACGGCGGAAAGTACAGAGATGCCATTGTGTTGGCGGATGATTCCGGTCTGGAGATCGATTATCTGAATAAAGAGCCCGGAATCTATTCAGCAAGATATATGGGGGAACACATGCCCTATAGTGCTAAAAATCAAAATCTGCTTAAACGGCTTGCAGGCGTACCGGTAGAAAAACGCGGTGCCAGGTTCGTATGTGCCATCGCGGCGGTTATGCCGGACGGCGAGGTGATCACCACGCTTGGCACGATAGAAGGAAGAATCGGAGACCGGGCGGAAGGGAATAACGGATTCGGTTATGACCCGATCTTCTACGTTCCGGAGTATGGCTGCACTACGGCACAGCTGAGTGAGGAGGAGAAGAATCGCATCAGTCACAGAGGCAGAGCGTTAGAGGCAATGGAGGCCGAACTGAAGAAGAAATTATAGTAATCTTATATACGCACACGGAAGTGAGGAGATTAATGAAAATATTGATTGTAAGTGATACGCACCGGTATAACGCCAATTTTCTGAAGGTGGTGGATAAGACGGGGCCCCTTGATATGGTGGTGCATTGCGGAGACGTGGAGGGAAGCGAGCTTGTGATTGAACAAGCGGCGGGATGTCCCGTGGAGATGGTGCAGGGAAACAACGATTTTTTCTCGGAACTGCCGAAGGAAAAGGAATTTATGATAGGGCAGTACAAGGTATGGCTGACACACGGACACAATTATTACATAGCCATGAACAGTGAAGTGATCAAACAGGAGGCGAAACTGAGAGAAGTAGATATCGTGATGTGCGGACATACGCATAAGCCGGTAGTGGATATCGGAAGCAGCATTACGCTGATTAATCCCGGCAGTATCAGTTATCCCCGACAGGAGAACAGAAAACCCAGCTATATTATTATGGAAATAGACGGCGAGGGGGAGGCACACTACACGATTAATTATCTTTAAAAATATGATTTGAATCTGAAAGACGAAAAACTACAGCTTCTTTTAGCGCGAAAATAAGTTTTTGCTTCTTTTGATTAAAAAAATATGTTGAAAACAAAAAAATTAGTTGACAGAGAAAAACGCATATTATATAATTTAACTTGCGTTGCAGATAGGATGCTCACAGGTTCCTTTTTCGGGGTGTGGCTCAGCTTGGCTAGAGCGCCTGGTTTGGGACCAGGAGGTCGCAGGTTCGAATCCTGTCACCCCGACGCGGTATCTTATTAAGAGTGCATATGTCTATTATTATATTTTGATATGCGGGTGTAGTTCAATGGTAGAACACCAGCCTTCCAAGCTGGATACGTGGG
>CAMWMS010000106.1 GCA_947175435.1 uncultured Lachnospiraceae bacterium
ATATTATGATACGATTTCGGAATTTTTGCAGAGATATGTTGGCAAGTAAGAAAGTGCCGCTTCATAACCACTTTCCGGTTATGTCACGGCACTTATTTTTATTGATGTTGCGTTCTCTGATAAAATCAGATTACGTCCTGCCTGCTTCTTACGCCTTACCGTCAGAACCAAGAACATTCTTAATCTTATGAGCAACCATATCTTTAACAGCCTGACGAGCCGGTTTCAAATATTGACGAGGATCGAAGTGATCCGGATGCTCTGCGAAGTATTTACGGATGTTACCTGTCATTGCAAGACGGATATCGGAGTCGATATTGATCTTACATACTGCAAGCTCAGCTGCTTTACGAAGCTGCTCTTCCGGAATACCTACTGCATCGGGCATATCGCCGCCGTACTGGTTAACCATCTTAACAAACTCCTGCGGAACGGAAGAAGAACCATGCAGAACGATCGGGAAACCGGGCAGACGCTTAATGCACTCCTCTAATACGTCGAAACGAAGCGGCGGGGGAACAAGAATACCATCGGCATTTCTTGTACACTGCGCTGCTGTAAACTTGTACGCACCATGGGAAGTACCGATTGCGATCGCAAGAGAGTCACATCCTGTTCTGGAAACGAACTCTTCTACTTCCTCCGGACGTGTATAGGACTCTTTACCTGACTCTACAACAACTTCATCCTCAACACCTGCCAATGTACCAAGCTCAGCCTCAACAACTACGCCCTTATCATGAGCATACTCTACAACCTGCTTCGTTAAAGCGATGTTATCCTCGAAAGATTTGGATGATGCATCGATCATAACGGAAGTAAACCCGCCGTCGATACAGGATTTACACAGTTCAAAAGTATCGCCGTGATCCAAGTGAAGAGCGATCGGGATCTCAGGATTCTCTGCAACTGCCGCCTCTACTAACTTAACCAGATAAGTATGGTTAGCATAAGCACGAGCTCCCTTGGAAACCTGAAGAATAACAGGGCTCTTCAGCTCGCCTGCTGCCTCTGTAATACCCTGAACGATCTCCATGTTGTTGACATTGAACGCACCAACCGCATAGCCGCCATTGTATGCCTTCTCGAACATTTCCTTTGTTGTAACTAATGGCATTGTCATTACCACCTTTCTTAATATTTTTATTATTATGACCGGCTGTCGCGCCGGATATTAACTATCGTACTTATTATAACCCAAAGCTTGACCTTACGCAAACATATTCTGGAAAATATTAGTTTTGATTACTCTTCCGGAACCCTGATATACAGCACTCTCTGTCTGTTCTCGATCACCGCTTTGCAGTGTTCCCCGCCAAACTCTCCGTCCAGAGTCCATGAGACAGGCTCCTCGCTCTCCACAACCAGTCGGGATGTCTTAAACGTATGAATATGCTCTGATTTCACACGTTTATCTACCAGCGCCAGTATAATATTATTCAGATCCAGCGGATTAGACGGTTTGCGGATCATCGTCACCTCAAAGAGCCCATCATCCAACAAGATATCCTGTCCCGTTATTCCGCGAAATCCGCCTACGGAATAAGAATTCGTAACCATACCGTAAAGAAACTCTCCCTCAATCACCTGATCATTACAGGTGATCTTAAGCGGATAGGAGCGCACCGACGGTAACCTCTTAACCCCCTCCAGCAGATATGCGGCATGTCCCAGAACATTCTTGACGTCCTGCTTCGTCTCATAGGACACATCCGTAAAAATACCGAATGCCGCCACATAGATAAAAGTATCATTGTTAAAAGCACCGATATCACAAGCAAAATTCCTGCCGCCGACCACTACGTCAGCCGCCTTGATCATGCTCTTAGGAATCTTCAGACTATTGGCAAAGTCGTTGGTACTGCCTGCCGGAATATATCCGATCGGAAGTTTTTCCTCACACTGCATCATACCGCTTACCACTTCATCCAGAGTCCCGTCTCCGCCGCTGCATGCCACAATATCATACCCTTCATGCCGAGCTTTAACGGCCTTAATGGCGTCTCCGGCAGCCTGCGTCGGGTACGCGGTCACTTCATATCCCGCTTTCACAAATATATCTATAATATCCAGCAGATTACTGCGAATCTGCGCTTTACCCGCTCTCGGATTATAAATAAACAGCATTTTCTGATCCATATCTGCCTCCGTTCTTCCATGTACACCTATATGATTATTTATACCCTATTCTACCATTCCGATATAATGGGTGCAAATTATTTTTAGGAATTTCCCATAACACAAAAAGAGACTCCCCCTCCGGAAATCTCCCTTATATTATGCCTTATCTAAATGTCAAATACGAAGTCTGTGCCTATTATCTGCCGCTTAAGAACTTCTCAATCTCCTCAACCGCAGCCCCTTCATCATTGCCCTCCGCAACGACCACAACTTCTTCACCGCTGGCAAGTCCCAGACTCATCATACCCATAATGCTCTTTGCATTAACTTTCCTGTCATCCGCATTGATGTAGACTGTGCTCTCAAACTGACTCGCCACCTGTACAAGCATAGCAACCGGTCTGGCCTCCAAGCCTGTCTCCAGCTTGATCTGGATAGATTTTTGTATCATAATGTTCTCCTCCTTTTACGGTTTGATCTCACCGGCTATTTCACTCAATCTACGCAATCTGTGATTGACACCTGATTTACCCACAGGCGGTTCCAGATATCCACCCAATTCCTTGAGCGCAGCATCCGGATACTCCAATCGAATCTCCGCCATCTGTCTTAAATTGTCCGGCAGATTCTCGAACCCATACTTGTCTCTGATCAGTAATATGTCCTCGATCTGCTTGGACGCTGCGGTAACGGTTTTGGAGATATTCGCCGTTTCGCAGTTCACACGCCTGTTAATGGAATTACGCATCTCTTTGACGATCCTGAGATTTTCCAGATTCATCAGCGACACATGCGCTCCCATAACATTTAGAAGATCTACAATCCCTGCGCCTTCTTTTAAGTACACCACATCATACTTCTTGCGTTTAATGGTTTTCGCGTCGATCTGGAATTCCCGCATCATATCGCAAAGCTGCCTAGCCTGTACGTTGTCTGTACAAACATATTCCAGATGATAACTCTTCGCCGGATCGCTCATGGAGCCGATACATAAAAACGCTCCCCGCAAATACGCCCGTGCACAACAGGAGTTCTTGACCAAAAGGGAACTGACCGGCATCTCAAGCGCAATCAGCTCTCCGCCCTTCCCCGTAAGGTGAAGGGCCTGTATCACTTTTCTCTCCGTCTCGTCGTCGGGCAGTAATCTGCTCTTTTCTTTCATCACAACATTATCTATATTAAATGTTTTTTTGAATAATGTAAAGCACTTTCTGGCAACTGCTTCATTTTCCGTATGAAAACTTAGGTGTGCCCCGTTCTCACAAGTGCTTCCGGCAAAATGAATCAGTGCCGCCAGTTCCGCAAGCTGGCAATGTCTCGCCGCACCGATCTGTGCCGCCAGTTCTTCTTTCACTGTTCCGGAAAAAGACATTCTACACTCCCTGTTTAATATCCCTGTGATACAGCTTAACGCCGTAATTTCCATGATCCTTCATGCGGGCATAAAGCTCATTCGCCAACGTAACGCTCCTGTGTTTGCCGCCGGTACAGCCTATGCCAATCACCAGTTGATGCTTTCCTTCTTTGATATAATTAGGAATCAGGAAATCCAACATCCCCATCAGCTTCTCTAAGAATACGGTCGCTTCGGGAAAACTCATCACGTAATCCTGTACTTCCGTGTCATTACCGGTTTTATGCTTCAATTCATCAATATAGAACGGATTCGGAAGAAATCTGACATCAAACACCAAATCGGCATCTGCCGGTATGCCATTCTTGAAGCCAAAAGATAGGAGAGAGATCATCAGGGAATTATACTCTTCATTGCGCACAAAAATATGATCGATCTCTTCTTTCAATTCCCTCGTCAGAAGATTGGATGTATCAATGACATAGTCGGCTTTCTGTTTAGTTTCCCGCAGAATCTCCCGCTCCTTATTGATGCCCTCTTCCACTCTCCCGTTCGGTGACAGCGGATGCATCCGCCTTGTCTCCTTATAGCGCTTGAGCAGCACCGAATCACCCGCATCCATAAAAAGGATTTCGAACAGATAACCGTTCTTCCGCATCTTATTCAGAACACCCTGTGCCTCGCCAAAAGGCTGATCGGCGCGTACATCCAATCCTAAAGCAACTTTATTGATCTCACCGTTAGGCGTCGCGACCAACTCCACAAACTTCTCAATCAGCGGCACCGGCAGATTATCCACGCAGTAAAACCCTACGTCCTCCAACATCTTCATGGCCGTTCTCTTCCCGGCGCCACTCATGCCGGTCACCACCACAAATCTCATAGTGTCATCTCCTTGTATGCTGTAATCTGGTCTCCGGACATGCCGATCTCATTAGAAATCTCCCAGAAAAACCACTTCCGGTTCCAGAGAAACATGAAATCTCTCCTTGACCCGTTCCTGCACTTCCTCTATCACTTCCTTGATATCCGCCGCAGTTGCTCTGCCTGTATTAATGATAAACCCACAATGTTTATTCGAAACCTGCGCACCGCCGATCCGGTAACCTCTCATGCCGGCTTCCATAATCAGCTTGCCCGCGTAATATCCCTCCGGTCGCTTAAAAGTACTGCCCGCGCTGGCATACTCTAAGGGCTGCTTATTTCTCCGCAGCTGTGCCAGCTCCTCCATCTTCGCGCCGATCTGTTCCGGATCGCCCTCCGCAAGCCGCAGCACAACCTCCAGCACAATATACGGTCTGTTCTTAATAATACTGGTACGGTATCCAAACTCCATCGTATCATTATCCAGCGTCGCGATCTCTCCTTCCCGATCGATCACACGGACTGCCTCTACCACCTGTTTCATTTCTCCGTCATACGCACCGGCGTTCATCACCACACCGCCGCCGATCGTTCCCGGTATGCCTGCCGCAAATTCCAGCCCCGTGAGCCCATTCTCCTTAGCGGCCACCGCTACCTTGGCAAGCGGCGCACCCGCCTTCGCCGTGATGCGTGTACCGTCCATCCGGATCTGTTCCATCGGGCCATCAAATTTAAGCACAATTCCCCGATATCCCTTATCTCCTACCAACAGATTACTGCCGTTTCCTAAAATAAAGTAATCCTGCTCTATCTGATTTAGATATGGAATCAGTTTTACAAGTTCTTCCTCTTGCTGTATGAAAAAAAAACATTCCGCCTCTCCACCCACACGGAAAGTGGTGTGCTGATTCATGGGTTCATGAAACAATATGCGCTCTCTCGGAATGATCGTTTTGATGTAATCATACATTGATGTGTTCAATCTCTATACCGTCCGTTTCGCAGATTTACTTCTTACTTATATATATTCCGACAGACCGCCGGCCGCTACAGCCAATGCCGGTCTGCCTGCATTCTATCTTAGAATAATCCGATACCATGCGAATTATGTATCGTTTAGTCTAATACCATCTTAGCCGCACCATATATACCGGCATCATTGCCCAATGTAGCCAGCGAAAATTTTGTGTCCTTGCAACCGTGGAACACCGTCTTATCAAAAGCAGGTCTGATATAATCAAACAATACTTCCCCCGCCTTAGACACACCGCCGCCGATCACGAAAATCTCCGGATTAATAACACCTGCTATCACCGCCAGACCTTTGCCGAGATAATCACCGAATTGCTGTGCGACCTCAATGGCAAGCTCGTCCCCTGCCTTCACAGCGTCGAATACGGTCTTCGCGGATACCTCACCCTGTCTGAGCACGCTATCCTTATCACTTGCCTGCAGCTTCCGATTGGCAAGTCTGGTAATGCCCGTAGCGGAAGCATACTCTTCGAGGCAGCCGTAATTACCGCAGCCGCATGCCTCTGACTCTTCGTCCTCCACATGGATGTGCCCGATCTCACCGCCGGATCCAGTAGCGCCTGTCATGATCTTACCGTTAATGATGATTCCGCCGCCGACACCTGTTCCGAGCGTAACTGCCACCAGATTACCATAGCCTTGTCCGCCGCCTTTCCACATCTCGCCGAGCGCTGCTACATTAGCGTCATTGCCGCCCTCTACTCTCATGCCGCTTAAGAGCGAACTAAGCTCCTGCTTCAGGTTCATCTCGTCCCATCCTAAGTTGACCGCTTTGTGAATAATCCCTGCGCCGTCCACCGGTCCCGGAGCACCGACACCGACACCAGCCACATTGTCCTTGTCAATATTTTTCTCCGACATCTTATCCTGAATGCTCTGCGCGATATCAGGCAGGATATTCGTCCCGCCGTTGTCGGTTCTGGTGGGAATCTCCCATTTATCCAGTACATTGCCGCTATTGTCAAAAAGTCCAAGCTTAACTGTCGTGCCGCCTATATCTACCCCAAATACATATTCTGCCATGATACTCTTCCTCCTCTTCTCTATTCTTCCTCATCTCTCTTGCCTGCCAAGGATTTCTGTACACGTTTATACAGCTCCTGTGCCGCATTGTAACCCATCTTCTTCTGACGATGATTAACCGCCGCCGACTCACAGATAATCGCCAGATTACGTCCCGGTCTGATCGGTATGCTGTGGCAGACTACTTTATTGCCCAGATATTCCGTATATTCCTCCTCCAATCCGAGACGGTCGTACTCTTTCTCTTTATCCCAGTCTTCCAGTCTGATGACCAGATCAATATTCTGCGTATCTTTGACACTGGACGCGCCGAATAACGCCTTCACATCCACAATACCGATACCTCTCAGCTCGATAAAGTGTTTAGTAATATCAGGTGCAGAACCTACCAGCGTATCTTCGCTGACCCTTCGCAGTTCCACCACATCATCGGTGACAAGACGGTGACCTCTCTTGATCAGTTCCAGAGCCGCCTCGGATTTACCGATACCGCTCTCACCCGTAATCAGCACACCTTCGCCGTATACGTCCACCAGAACGCCGTGCACGGAAATACACGGAGCAAGCTTTACATTAAGCCATCTGATCACCTCAGCCATGCATGCCGACGTCGCCTTCTTCGTCATTAACAGCGGCACCCCGTACTTCACTGCCGTCTTCTTAAACAAATCATTCGGATGCAGTTCTCTGCAGAAAATAATTCCGGGAATCGGATTATTAAGCAGCTTCTCATATATTTCGATCTGTCTCTCTTCGTCCAGTCCGTTCATGTATGAGTATTCCACAAATCCCACCACCTGTAAGCGCGTGGTCTCGAAATGCTCAAAATAACCTGCGATCTGCAATGCCGGCCTGTTAATATCCGGCTGCGTCACGTTAATTTTGGAAATGTCGATCTCCGGTGTGAGGTTCTCCAACCTGAATTTCTCAATGACTTTCGTCAAACTGATGCTTGCCATATCCTTCTCCTTATGATTGATGTGAAATAGTGTTACCGAATTACAATGTACTACCCCCTGTATAATACCCAGGAAACCGTGTCGCATACAAATCGCGGAATCCTTGTATATTGTAGCATACAACAAACTCGTTCGCAATAAGCGTCACATCACCCATTTACAATTTTGTAACAGTTCAGCCTTGCTTCACTGTTACGGAATCTGCCCATTCCAATTCGCCTGCGGCGAGGGGCAGATTCCCTCTTGGCAAAATATGCACGTTCTCACGGACTTTGCAGCAAGTGCAAAGTCCTAAACTGAACTGTTACACAACTTTTCCATCCTTCACCACAATCACTCGATTACACTCTTTAGTCAGTTCCATGTTATGCGTGACAAAAAGAATCGTCTTTCCCATCTGCTTGGAAAAATGCTTCAAGAGTTTTACCACTACCTGCGTGTTCTTGCTGTCCAGATTCCCCGTAGGCTCATCCGCCAAGATAATGTCCGGTTCACTGAGAAGCGACCTTAACACAGCCACCCTCTGCTGCTCCCCGCCGGATAGCTGCATGGGAAAAGAATTTTTCTTTTCCTTCAACTTTAGCATAGCCAAAAACCCGTCAATAATTTTTTCATCTATCTTTTTTCCTTTTAACTGAAAAGGCAGGATAATATTCTCGTATACGGTCAGTTCGTTAATCAGATTGTAATCCTGAAAAATAAATCCCACCCGCCTGCGCCTGTATAATGTCCTCTGCCTGTCGTCAAAATCAGAGATCACATCCCCCGCAACGGTAATCGTTCCCTCACTGACACAGTCCATTCCGCCCAGCAGATTAAGAAGCGTTGTCTTACCGCTGCCGGAATCTCCCACAATCCCCACAAACTCACCCTTCTTAATGCTGACATTCACCCTATCCAGAACGCAGCTCCTTCCCGACTGATTTTCATATATTTTGCTCACATCTTTCACATCAACTACGATTTCTTTCACCATATTCTCTTTCTTCATATTTCCTTTTTCCATATTTTCCTTCCCCCTTATTTTACTTTCCATCATTTTACTTTCCCTTATTTCCTTTTATTTTCCTTTATTTCTCTTCTACCCACACAGTTCAGCTACAACCCTTCATCCGGCAAGCTTAGACTGGCAGGCTGCACATAATGTTCTCTCGTGTCTTGCGCAGTCATATGAGATTTTCTTAATATTCCCCCTATGTAACAGCGATTGCAGGGTCGTGCTTATTACCCTAACGGGTAATAAGCTGATGTCCCGAGAAGTCCGAACTGCGCATGGATGCGCATTGAGGACGGTCGCGTCCGTCTCTCACAGCATTACCGGAATATTTAGAAAATCCATATGACGCAGCCGACACGAGAGAACATTATGTGCAGCCTGCCCTCTCAGCCTACCACACCTCTCTCTATTCCCTACACGCCCGTATCCTATACAGAAAATTCTCCTTCCGATCCATCACCCTATACGCCGCCCACGGCACCAGAACCGCCACCGCGCACCCCAGCACACCAAACACCAGATAGAGAACCGGGTAAAAATGATATTCTATATAAGGCTCCATCAAAAGCCTCTCAATCAGCACCCGGACTCCGGGAACCGTGACCAAAACTCCCGGCACGAATCCCCCTGCCATATACAACATTCCCTCCTTAGCAAGGCTCTTCCGGATCTCCTGTTCTTCCATCCCCATACTCTGCAGGATCGCAAACTCTTTCCTCCTGTTGTAAACACTTCCCACCATACAGTTGACAAAGTTCAAAATCCCCATGGACAGTAAGATCATGCTCAGGACAACCCCCGCCAGCTTTAACCCTCTTACATATCCTTTTGCCTCCGCGCCCGCTGTCTTGGCTGACCGATAGGCAAGCCGGTCGTCTTTTCCCTTTATGCTGCTCTCTAAGGCGTCGTCCCATACCTCATGAAACTCCTCCTCCACATCAAAAGCGTATAGGTAATAATCATTCCGTTTTTCCCTTTCCTGCCACTCTTCCATCGGAAGATATATCTGGCTCGCCGGGTACCTTCCCGGAAATGCCAGCGAATAATGCAGGTCTTCCACAACCGCCATAACCGTATAAGTCTTTTCTTCCCCGCTCCTGAACGGAATCGTCACCTCATCTCCCGGTTCATAACACGCCGCATTTTCCTCATTGTTATCACTTATAATAGGGTCTAACAGCACATAATTGCCCGTGTGAAACAGCTCTAAATCTAATTCACCTTTTATGGGCTTTAACTTTCTTAACATCATATCATCCATCCCGTAAGCCGCTGTCCACATCTCACCCGGGGTAGAATAACAATCCTCACCTGCGATCCTGACAAAATTGTCCCATACCTGCTCAGATGCATAAATACATATATGAGACAGCGTTGCGCCGCCCTCCTCAATAATTCCGGGAAGGTCACTGTATTCTGCAATCTCTTCTTGTGTAGTACGCAGATAGGAAATAGAATTCACATTCGGACTCGAAAATATGGGATCTTTTGCAATGATAAAATCTGCATCCAAATCACTCTTTACATATTCCTCCTCATCAAATCCTGCTGCCACGGCATAGAAGGCATTAGCAAGCAGAATGCTGAGTGCAACCGATATGCATACCTTTAATACTTTTGCCTTATCGCTCTTAAAATTTCTCACCACAAACTTTCTCAGACAGTCCTTGTTGTCGGCTGTTTTCACCCGCCTGAATTTCCCCATATACCGCTTCATTTCTATCGGAGAGGCATTCTTCGCGAGTCTGACTGACTTTCGCTCACTGACCTTCACCGTTGCATAGGAAAACGCCAGAGAGAAAACGAAGATCATCGCATTACCACTTCTTTCGATCTGAAAAAGTGGCATATCATGACAATTATACAATTCACCCAGCCAACGCCAAAAAGGCAAAGGAGCTATGCCTTTT
>CAMWMS010000107.1 GCA_947175435.1 uncultured Lachnospiraceae bacterium
TCGGTGGCGTTTACTGAATTATAAGAACATTTTTGGGCTTGCAAAGCAAATCTCGTAATTGAACTTATTCGATTTTTTCTACGCTTCCTTCTTAGGCTGCGGATTAAAGCTGACACCACGATTGATGTCGCCGCTTGGATTAGAACCGAAGGTGTAGTCGTTGCCGGGCAGGATAGCATTCAGGATAATGCCTGCCAGTGCTGCGATGGCAAGAGAAGTCAATGTGATGGACGTACCGGCAACGGTAAATGTAAGACCGCCGGAGAATCCGAGCCCGCATACCAGAATAACGGCAGCAATGATCAGATTTCTTGATTTAGTAAAATCTACCTTGTTTTCCACCACGTTTCTGACACAGATGGCTGAGATCATACCGTACAGAATGAAGCTGACACCACCGATGATAGCCGAAGGAAGCGAACCGATGATGGCAGACATCTTCGGAATGAAGCTTAATACGATCGCATAAACTGCGGCCAGACGGATGACTTTCGGGTCATATACATGACTCAGCTCCAGAACGCCGGTGTTTTCTCCATAAGTCGTGTTAGCAGGACCGCCGAACAGTGCGGAGAGAGAAGTAGCAAGACCGTCGCCGATCAGCGTGCGGTGCAGACCCGGATCTTCCAGATAATTCTCGCCTACTGTGGCGGATATGGCGGAGATATCACCGATATGTTCCATCATGGTTGCCAGTGCGATGGGTGCCATGACGAGGATTGCCGTCAGATCAAATTTACACAGCAGGAATGGCGGAAGTCCTACAAAGGAGGAAGCGGATACACCGGAGAAGTCTAGGATAGCGCTTCCATCTGCATTGGTAAAGCCGATCGCGTTCATGATCAGCGCTACTGCATAAGAGATCACAACACCGAGTAAGATCGGAATAATTTTCCACATTCCTTTGCCCCATATGTTAAAGATAATGATTACCGCCAGCGCAATAATCGCAAGGAACCAGTTGGAGGATGCGTTGTTTACGGCGGAGGGTGCAAGACTTAAGCCGATACAGATAATAATGGGACCGGTAACTACGGGCGGCAGGAAGCGCATAACCCTTTTTACTCCAACAACTTTGATTACCAGCGCTAGAATCAGATACAGCAGGCCGGCAATCATGATACCGCCGCATGCATAGGGCAGCTTCTCGCCGTAAGTCATATCAGCAAAGATACCGGTATTCAGTTCCGCAACTGTGGCGAATCCGCCCAGAAAGGCGAAGGAAGAACCCAGGAAAGCGGGAACCTTCAATTTAGAACAGACATGGAAAAAGAGGGTACCGATACCGGCAAAGAATAAAGTCACCTGAATCGATAAGCCCTCTCCGTTAAAATAACTGTTGACTAAGATCGGTACTAAGATCGTCGCACCGAACATTGCGAACATGTGCTGCAGACCGAGCAGCAGCATCTTTGGGATACCCAGCGTACGGGCATCGCGAATCGCTTCAAAACTTTTGCTCATAATAAATCTCCTTCCTCATTTGACATTTAGACCTAAAGAGATTATATAGATTCGGACATTGTTTGGCAAGAGCGTTATGGAAAGAATGCTGAAAAGTTATTGACTAAAACGGCGGAAGTCAGTAGTATTTATAGATAAGGATTATTTTTCTGGGAATCAGAAAAATCGGAAAAGAGGACGAAAGATGGAAAAAATAGAAAAGATGGAAAATGTGTTTGTAATGAATCATCCGCTGATCCAGCACAAAATCTCTCAGATCAGGGATATTAATACGGGCACTAATGAATTTCGGAAATGTATCGAGGAGATTGCCATGCTGATGGGCTATGAGGCGCTTAGTGATCTGCCGCTTGAAGATGTGGAAGTGCAGACGCCGATTGAGACCTGCATGACGCCCAGAATCGCAGGAAAGAAGATGGCAGTCGTGCCGATCCTGCGTGCGGGACTCGGCATGGTGGGCGGAATCCTTGCATTGGTACCCAGCGCAAAAGTGGGACATATCGGTCTGTACAGGGATCCTGAAACCCATGAACCGCATGAGTATTACTGTAAACTGCCGGAACCGATTGACCAGAGAACGATCGTCGTAGTAGATCCCATGCTTGCTACAGGCGGTTCGGGCTCCGAGGCTGTCAGCTTTATCAAACAGCACGGCGGCAAAAATATTAAATTTATGTGCATTATTGCCGCACCGGAAGGGATAGAGCGTCTGCACGGGGATCATCCGGATATTCAGATTTATATCGGTCATATAGACCGCTGTCTGAATGAGCATGCTTATATCTGTCCGGGTCTGGGAGATGCGGGAGACAGAATCTTCGGCACGAAATAACTGTTCATAAGCGGACAGGCCATTTTTTTGTGAAAAAGTGCTTCTGGGGGAAAAGAAATTTGAAGAATGCAAATAAATTAGCGGTCTTATGTTTTGTGATGCTGTGCGGATTTCTTTTGACAGCATGCGGCAAAGACGAGACGCTGACTGCATATCAGGAAGATATGAATACTTTTTTTGAACATATCGCTTCATACAATGACGGAATGAATGCGATCAATGCTGATGACGCGGATGCGACGGAACAACTGTTGTCCTATCTGGATCAGCTTCAGGCAGAGATTACCTGGATGGCGGAGCTTACCGTGCCGGAGCGGTTTTCGGCGGTAGACAGTCTGGCGGATGAGGCGGATGAAAATATGCAGCAGGCGGTTGCTCTTTATCACCGGGCTTATGAATCGGAGTCTTTCGATGAAGGGGTTGCACAGGCCGCCAGAGAATACTACGATCGGGCTAATATCCGTATCCAGTACATTATTATGATTCTGCACGGTGAGATTCCGGAGGGAGAGGGAATTACATACACGGAAGAGAACGGCATACTGGGCGGCGGTTATCTGAATCGGGATGAGAACGATGAAGAGGCGCAGGAGGATCAGGAAACGGGTAATTCCGATGCGGATGATTCCGGAGAAGAAGACAACTTTGATACTGATGATACGGTATTCTATGAAGAGCCGGCACAAGATGATACACAGGAGAGCATGGAATAAGATGAATAAACAGGAATTTCGTGCATTTATGAAAGAAAATCCGATTATTCTGGACGGGGCAACCGGATCAAATCTGCAAAAACAGGGAATGCCTGCCGGTGTATGTCCGGAACAATGGATTCTGCAGCACAGGGAGATCATGATTGCGCTCCAGAGAGAGTTTGTTGATGCGGGAAGTAATATCGTCTATGCGCCTACTTTTACTGCAAATCGGATCAAATTAAAAGAGTATGGGCTGGAGTTGCAGGTACGTCAAATGAATCTGGATCTGGTGGCGCTTTCCAAGGAAGCGGTCGGGGACAGAGCATATGTGGCGGGAGACCTGACCATGACCGGGGAGCAGCTTGCACCCTTGGGGCGGCTTGACTTCGAGAAATTGATAGATATCTATAAAGAACAGATCAACTGTCTGGTGGAAGCGGGGGCGGATCTCCTTGTCGTAGAGACGATGATGAGCCTTCAGGAGACGAGGGCGGCACTGATTGCGGCGAAGGAAGTCTGCGATCTGCCGGTGATGGCCACCATGACATTCGAATCGGACGGGCGGACACTGTACGGAACGGATGCGATAACTGCGGCGGTCGTGTTGGAGAGTCTGGGTGCTGATGCGGTAGGCACTAACTGTTCTACCGGCCCTGACAAGATGGTAGATGTTGTCCGCAGTATGGCGGCGGTAACAACGATTCCGATCATAGCCAAACCGAACGCCGGGCTTCCTTCTCTGGATGAAAAGGGTAATACGGTCTATGATATGGAAGCGGAGGAATTTGGAATATGTATGAAAGCACTGGTGGAAGCGGGAGCCGCAATCATAGGCGGATGCTGTGGAACCACTCCGGAACATATCCGGGCGCTGCGGCGTCATGCAGGCGATATGCAGATCGTACACAGGAAACCGTCGGATATGCGTTTCCTTACCAGTGAGCGGCAGACGGTCTCTTTCGGGCTTTCGGATAATTTTATCATAGTCGGAGAACGTATCAACCCCACGGGCAAGAAGAAGCTGCAGGAACAGCTGCGCGCGGGAAATATGGATATGGTAGTCGATTTCGCCGAGGAGCAGGAGGCGTGCGGCGCAGGAATACTGGATATCAATATGGGCATGAGCGGTGTGAATGAGAAAGAGCTAATGCTTAAAGCAATAGAAACGGTCGGTGGAATCACAAGTCTGCCGTTATCTCTCGATTCCAGTCATGTGGATGTGCTGGAGGCAGCGCTGCGCAGATATCCGGGCCGGGCATTAATCAATTCGATTTCTTATGAGAAGGCGAAGTTAGATGCCTTGTTGCCGATTGCAAAGAAATACGGCGCAATGTTTGTTCTGCTTCCGCTGTCGGATGATGGGCTGCCAAAGAATCTGGATGAGAAAATCAGTATTATAGAGAAGATAAAGACGCGTGCCTTTGAACTAGGTATGCGTCAGGAAGATATTGTGGTGGACGGTTTAGTCGCTACCGTGGGTGCAAATAAGAATGCGGCTGTTGAGACGCTTCAAACGATACGTTACTGCAAGCAGAACGGTCTGGCAACGATATGCGGACTGTCCAATATTTCATTCGGACTGCCGGAACGAAGTTTCGTCAATGCCGCATTTCTGACCATGGCGATTCAGGCCGGTCTGACGATGGCTATCGCTAATCCGTCTCAGGATCTGTTGGTAAGCTGTGCTTTTGCGTCCGATCTGCTCTTAAATAAAGAGGGCGCTGATCTTAGGTATATTCAGTTGATGGAAGCGGTGAAGGCCAAGCGGGAAGCGATGGGGGAGACTGCCTCCGTAAACACCGGAATCCGCATGCAGATGGCAGCGCAGGGCGCGGTGCAGACAGGCGGCAGTGTCAAGGATAAGCTGTATTCCGATGTGCTCAAAGGAAACGGCGCTTCCATTGTGGAGGATACGAAGAAAGCGTTATCCGAAGGACACGAAGCCAAAGAAATTTTGGACGGAATACTGCTTAAGGCAATTAATGAAGTGGGAGAGCTTTTTGATAAGGGGAAATATTTCCTGCCACAGCTGATTGCCAGCGCGGAGGCGATGAAAGCCTCTATAGAATATTTAGAACCACTGCTGGCCACCGGAAGTTCTGAGGAAGAGATGCCTACAGTGGTGATTGCTACGGTAGAGGGCGATATACATGATATCGGCAAAAATCTGGTGGCGTTAATGCTTAAAAATTATGGATTCAAGGTGATCGATCTGGGTAAAGATGTGCCGAAGGAGAAGATTATTGAAGCGGCAAAGGAACATCACGCACAGGTCATCGCTTTGTCAGCGCTCATGACTACCACCATGCAGCAGATGAAGCATGTAATTGACTATGCGAAAGACAATAAGGCGGATGCCAAGATTATAGTCGGCGGCGCCGTGATTACGCAGGAGTACGCGGATGAGATCGGAGCTGACGGTTACTCCAAGGATGCGGCGGAGGCGGTAAAGCTGACGAAGCGGATTCTGAATATGAATGATTAAGGGAGATTAGAGTATGTTAGGTGCAGATGCAATGGTAAAATGCCTGGAAGAAGAGGGCGTAAAGTATGTATTCGGTTATCCGGGGGTGGCAATATGCCCCTTCTATAACAGTATACTGGATTCCAAAATTGATACGATCCTGATCCGTACAGAGCAGAATGCGGCGCATGCGGCAAGCGGTCTGGCCCGAGTGACAGGACAGGTGGGTGTCTGTGCCGTAACTTCGGGACCCGGAGCAACTAATGTGATAACCGGTATCGCTACGGCTTTTGCGGACAGTATACCGCTTGTGTGCATTACAGGACAGGTTAACAGTGAACTGCTGGGTTCTGATGTGTTTCAGGAAGCGGATATAACCGGTGCGGTGGAATCTTTTGTGAAATACAGTTATCTGGTGCGGGATGCAGACGAGATTCCGAGAATTTTTAAGGAAGCTTTCTATATTGCCAATTCGGGGAGAAAAGGTCCCGTTTTGATTGATGTGCCTATTGATGTCCAGAATGCGGCAGTCAGCAAATTCAAATATCCGGAAGAAGTCAATATGCGTACCTATAAGCCTACGGTCAAAGGCCATGCGGTGCAGATTAAGAAGGTGGTGAAGGAACTTTCCAGAGCGAAGCGTCCCATCATCTGCGCCGGCGGCGGCGTGCTCTTAAGCGATGCGGAGAAGGAGCTTCGCGAATTTGCACAAAAACACAGAGTACCGGTGGTTTCCACCATGATGGGAATCGGTGTTATGCCTACGAAGCACCCAATGTATTACGGTATGGTGGGCAACAACGGTCACCCTTACGCAAACCGTGCCATGAATGAATCGGATCTGCTCATTATGGTGGGTGCGAGAGTGGCGGATCGTGCAGTGAGTCAGCCCGATCTGATTACGGAGAATAAAATTCTGGTGCACATTGATGTAGATCCGGCGGAAATCGGTAAGAATGTAGGACCGACGATCCCGTTGGTGGGAGATGCGAAACACATTATCGCAGATTTCCTGGAGGAAGATTTTACTTGTGAACATGAGGAATGGATTCGTGTGCTAAGCGGGTATCGAGATACCATGGGACGCGTCAGAAAGCCAAATCCGGAGTATGTGGACCCGGCAGAATTTATCCGTATGTTGTCAGAGGCAATGGAAGACGATGCAGTCTATGTGGCGGATGTGGGGCAGAATCAGATCTGGTCCTGCAATAATCATATTGTCAAGGACGGAAGATTCCTGACCACAGGCGGAATGGGAACCATGGGATATTCCATTCCCGCTGCGATGGGTGCGAAGCTGGCCGATCGGGAAAAACAGGTGGTAGCCGTGTGCGGCGACGGTTCTTTCCAGATGTCTATGATGGAGCTTGCCACCATGCGCCAGTTTGATGTGCCTGTGAAGATCATCGTGCTGAAGAATAACTATCTGGGTATGGTACGTGAATATCAGCATTATACATACAAAGATAATTATTCTGTGGTGGATCTTTCCGGCAGCCCGGATTTAGAGAAGCTGTCATCGGCATATGACATGAAATTTATGCGCCTTCATACTATGGAACAGGCGCAGGAGACGATCGGGGAATTTCTGGCAAAGGATGAATCCGTGCTGCTTGAATGTCTGATTGATCCCATGGATCTTGTGAAATAGATGGATGAAAGGATAAACGGAATGAAGAAAATATATTCGGTTTTAGTGGAAAACAGATCCGGTGTACTGTGTAAAGTGGCGGGACTTTTTTCCCGAAGATGTTTCAATATTGACAGTCTTGCGGTGGGGGAGACAGATGACCCGACAACATCATGCATGACGATTGTCAGCAGCGGAGACCAGCGTACCATAGAGCAGATCGAAAAGCAGCTTAATAAGAAGCTGGATGTCATAAAGGTTAAAACCTTTGATGAGACGGCCAGTGTCAGCAGGGAACTTATGTTGATGAAAGTTAAATATAACAAGGGAAACAGGCGTGATATCATGGAGACCTGCGAGATCATGAAGGCACAGATCGTGGATATGTCCAAGAAGACAATGATCATACAGATCTGCGATGTTCCGGAGAGAATTCAGCTTTTTATCGGCATGATGCAGTCCATCAGTATTGTGGAAGTCGCAAGAACAGGGACTCTGGCGCTTCAGAAGTGTCTCGAGACGGATGTACCGTAACCGGGGCGCGATATGACTTATAAATGCGAACGAAGGCAGACAGCATGTTGACTTTTGACCCCTAAATTGATACAATGATTGACGGTGTATGACAGGTGACGGACATGCACGGAAAGGTTTATGTTATGCAGAAGAAGGTATTGCAGTTATTAGTAGATAACACATCAGGCGTATTGAGCCGCATTTCCGGTCTTTTTTCAAGACGAGGCTACAATATAGACAGTATCACGGCGGGTGTAACGGCTGATCCGCGGTTTACCCGTATCACGATCGTGACTTCCGGAGACGATGAGATCCTGGATCAGATCGAAAAACAGGTGGCAAAACTGATTGATGTCAGGGATATTAAAGAGCTTAGGCCTGAGGAAAGCGTATACAGGGAGCTCGCGCTGATTAAGGTTAAGACATCAGCGGCACAGAGGCAGGGTGTAATTGCCGTAGCGGATATATTCCGTGCCAATATTATTGATGTATCACCGGAGAGCCTGGTAATTGAGCTTACCGGTGATCAGGATAAGATCGCTGCTTTTATCAGCCTGTTGGATGGCTACGAGATCTTAGAGCTTGCCAGAACGGGTATTGCAGGCTTAGGGCGCGGTATTGAGAACGTGACATATCTGTAGACACGAATATGGTAATGAATGGGGAACATCCCTTGAAATTATACAGAAATATATATGACCACATTAAACTAATCAACAAACGGAGGAGTAGGAAAATGGCAAAGATTTTTTATCAGGAAGACTGTAACTTATCCCTGCTGGAGGGCAAGACGATTGCGGTGATCGGCTACGGCAGTCAAGGACATGCACATGCATTGAATGCGAAAGAGTCCGGCTGTCACGTGATTATCGGTCTTTATGAAGGCTCTAAATCATGGGCAAAGGCTGAGGCACAGGGATTTGAGGTATATACGGCGGCAGAGGCTGCTAAGAAGGCTGATATCATCATGATTCTGATCAATGATGAGTTACAGGCGGCTATGTACAAGAAAGATATCGAGCCCAACTTAGAGGCAGGCAATATGCTGATGTTTGCACATGGTTTTAACATTCACTTCGGCTGTATCGTACCGCCTAAGGATGTGGATGTAACGATGATCGCACCGAAAGGACCGGGACATACGGTAAGAAGTGAATATCAGGCAGGTAAGGGCGTTCCTTGTCTGGTAGCTGTTCATCAGGATGCTACAGGTAAGGCACAGGATATGGCACTGGCTTATGCGCTTGCGATCGGCGGTGCAAGAGCCGGCGTTCTGGAGACAACGTTCAGAACAGAGACAGAGACAGACCTTTTCGGAGAGCAGGCTGTACTCTGCGGTGGTGTGTGTGCACTTATGCAGGCAGGCTTCGAGACACTGGTTGAGGCTGGATATGATTCGAGAAACGCATATTTCGAGTGTATCCATGAGATGAAGCTGATCGTAGATCTGATCTATCAGTCCGGCTTTGCGGGCATGAGATATTCTATCTCCAATACAGCTGAGTACGGCGATTACATTACCGGACCGAAGATCATCACGGAAGAGACGAAGAAGACTATGAAGAAGATCCTGTCCGATATTCAGGACGGTACATTTGCCAAGGACTTCCTGCTTGATATGTCTTCCGCAGGCGGTCAGGTACACTTTAAGGCAATGAGAAAGTTGGCTTCCGAGCATCCTTCTGAGGTAGTAGGTGAGGACATCAGAAAGCTGTACAGCTGGAATGGCGAAGATAAACTGATTAACAACTAATGTGGGGTTAACCATGCAATCCAAAACCAATGTGGACCTGATGTTGGCTGAGAGTTTTAAAAACTTAGCGCTCAAGATGCCGATCGAGAAAATTACGATTCGGGAAATTACGGAAGGTGCGGGTGTTATCCGACCGACGTTTTATAATCATTTCAGGGATAAGTATGAACTTCTGGAATGGATGATCCATACGGAGATCCTTGATCCGGTCATTCCGCTTATGCGGACCGGCTGCATTAGTGAGAGCCTGATTATGATCTTCGAGAATCTTAAGAAGGACAAAAGGTTCTATAAGAAGGTTGTCAGACTGGAAGGACAGGATTCCTGTGAGGGTATTGTCAAAAAGTTCATTAAAGAAATTCTGTATATTTTTATTGATGAACAGGTCGGTGAGCGGAAGGCATCCGCAAGAGGTCTGACAACGGATTTGGTTGCGGAATATTATGCGCAGTGTATGGCATTTGTGGTGATTCAGTGGATAAAAATGGACATGAGTCTGGAGCCTGAGCAGATGGCAGATCTTTTTGAGTATATTACGACTCATTCCATGGACGATGTAATAGCAGAAATGAATTGATCTACAGGGCTTGTCCGGTTTTTCCAGGCGAGCCCTATTTTTCTGGACGGAATATCTATCGGCAAAGGCAGACGGATCAGGCTGTGCTCTGTCAATTCTTTCACAACAAAGTTTTCGATGACACAGGCAATACCCATATCGATCTTTGCAAATTCGATCAGGAGATCCATAGTGGAGGTCTCAAGGATCTGCGATAGTTGTATTTGTGATTGTTGGAGACAGGAATCAATATAACTTCTTGAAATATTTTCACGGTTCAGCATCAGAAATGT
>CAMWMS010000108.1 GCA_947175435.1 uncultured Lachnospiraceae bacterium
CATGGTACACGTGCTGTACATCATGACTCCCTCCGGCTTCAGATACCTCACCGCATTGTCTATGATTTCCCGCTGCAAAGCGACGACTTCCTCCATGGACTGTCTGGTCACACGATACTTAATATCCTGCTTCTTGCCGATCACTCCCAGTCCGGAGCAGGGCACATCTGCGATAAGAACATCCGCCTGCCCGATCAGCGTCTCGTCGGTGACCCGAGCGTCCCGCACCCTGACAGACACATTTGTCATGCCCATTCTTTCCCTGTTCTCTTTGATCTTAGCAGCCTTATGCTCCGTCACATCACAGGCTATCACCTGCCCGGTTCCCATAAGCTTGGCCGCCGCATGCAGCGCCTTGCCTCCGGGCGCCGCACAGACATCAATGACTGTATCTCCCTGTCTGATTCCCGCGGCTTCCACCACCAGCATGGAACTGACGTCCTGTACCGCGAAAGTGCCTTCCCGATACCCTGTAAGGCTGCGGATGCCATCCGTTTTCTGAACCGTCACGGCGTAGGGCAGATAGGGATGTCTGTGTACCTGTACCCCGCTTTGCTGCCACGCTGCCATCAGCGCATCCCGCTCTTTCTCATCGAGAGTCTCCTGTATTCTGATACTGACCGCTCCTCTTTGCAGGAAAGCAGCCAGAACAGCCTCGCACCGGTCTTCCCCGTAAGCGGCGCAGAAATGCTCTGTCAGCCACCGTGGCATGGAATAGCTGACCGACAGATATTCCAGGTAATCCGTCTGTTTATCCGGATAAGGAATCTGCTCTTTGCCCCTTGCAACCGCACGCAGCACGCCGTTGACGTATCCCTGCAGTGACCGGAACCCTCGCTTCTTCGCCAGCTTCACCGCCTCGTTGCACACCGCCGCGTCAGGTATATTTTCCATGAAAAGGATCTGATATACACTCATTCGCAGCAGTTCTCTGATAAACGGTTTCATCTTCTTCACCGGCACCTTGGAAAAACTATCAAGCACATAATCGATCTGAATCCTGCGCTCGATCGTCCCCTCGCTCACCCTTTTGATGAAAGCCTTCTCTCTGCCGTCCAGATAATCATGCTTCTCTAAGACCGCCGCGATCAGTATATTGCTGTATTCACTTTCTTTAGACAGTTCCAGTAATATATCCAGAACTACTTCCCGTCCGTTGACCTCTGCCATATCACGGCACCTCTCTACCCCTATCCGCCTTCATCTCACGCCAATTCACATGCCGTTCTCTCAACCTGCAAATTTGTAGCCGCGAGGCACAAATTTGCGATTGAAAAACAGAGATTTTTCAATCTAGTCTCTGCGCCTGTTATTGCCAAACAGCAGAATCAGTCTGAGAAGCTGTAAGATGGCGGACGCTGCTGCCGCCACATAAGTGAGCGCCGCTGCGGACAATACCTTACGGCACCCTCTTGTCTCATCCTGCTCCAGCATGCCGTAATCTCCCAGCATCGCAAGCGCCCTGCCGGAAGCGTTGAACTCCACGGGAAGCGTCACGATCTGAAAAAGCACTGCCAGCGCAAACACCCAGATACCGATCTGGATGAGAAGCTGATTCATCCCCAATACGGCACCGAGAATAATTAACGGTATACCTGCCTTTGATCCGATATTAGCTGCCGGCACTAGCGCCGTTCTGAACGACAGAGGCGCATATCCCTTATTATGCTGAACCGCGTGTCCGCACTCGTGGGCCGCCACGCCGATCGCCGCTATGGAATCGGAACCGTACACGGAATCCGACAGCCGAAGCACCTTATGAGACGGATCATAATGATCCGTCAATTCTCCCCGTACATGCTCTATGCTCACATCATAGATACCTGACATCTGTAAGATCCGCTGCGCCGCCTGCGCGCCCGTCAGTCCGCTCCTACTCCTGACACGGGCATATTTTCTGTAGGTGGAATTAACGCGCATCTGCGCCCAGATACACAACACCGCTCCGATCAATACAAGAAAATATGTCGGATCAAAATAGTAACCATAATATCCGTAACGTCCCATACCGCTCATCCTTTCTGAAAACTAAAACTACGCAGGGTTATAAAATTCACTTTGCAAACCCGACAGTTATCAATTCTCTCCCAGCTTCTCCCCGACCTTCACCGGGTATCCTAGAAGAAAATCCTTCACTTCCATGCGCTTCTTGCCCTCCGGCTGCACGGCGCTGATCTTAAGCATGCCGTCACCGGTCTGTACATAGAATGCATCTTTTGTCACGGCCGTCACAGTTCCCGGCTCCACAGATTCTGAAAGCACCTCCGTGCCCATCTGCTGCAGCTGGCTATCCGTCACGACCTCTTCCTTCCATATTTTAAGAATCCTGCCCCGATAGACTGTGGAAGCACCGGGCCATGAGATCAGCCCGCGGATCAGACAGTCCAGCTTCCCAGCACTCTTCCGCCAGTCGATCCTGCTCATAGATTTATTTAACATCTTAGCATAACAGGAATCCGCATCGTTTTGCTTCTCCGGTACCACCTCGCCCCGCTCAATCTTCGGCAAGGCTTCCACAATCAGCCGTGCACCCGCCTGCGCCAGCTTGTCATGAAGGCTGTCTCCGGTTTCCTGCGGTTCAATGGCAACCTCTGCTTTCAACAGCATATCACCGGTGTCGATTCCCTTATCCATCTGCATGATGGTGACCCCGGTAGTCTTCTCCCCGTTAATGATGGCCCATTGGATGGGACCAGCACCTCTGTATTTTGGCAGCAGGGACGCGTGCACACACACACAGCCGTATTTCGGTATCGTCAAGATCTCTTCCGACACGATCTGCCCGAATGCCGCCACCACAAAGATATCCGCCCCGTAACTTCTGAGCGTCTCCACCGCCGCCGCTTCCTTGATTTTGACCGGCTGAAACACCGCAATATCATGTGCCGCTGCGCACACCTTAACCGGCGTCATCTGCATTTCCTTGCCTCTGCCTTTCGGTTTATCCGGCTGCGTCACCACCGCCGCCACCTGATGTCCCGCCGCGATAATCGCCTCCAGCACGTCTACCGCAAAGTCAGGGGTTCCCATAAATACAATCTTCATACTAATACCATGCCTTTCTCACACTAACCTCCATGATTCCGCGAAGCGGAATCTCAAAACCTGGGAAGAATGCTGCTTGCAGCAAGTCCGCACTGCGGACGGTTCTTCTGCGTGAATGGTTCTTTCATTCACGCTACTCTTCTTCCGCCAGATCCGCCGTATTCACAAGCGGTCCTTCCACCTTCTCCACATACAGGTGTCCTTCCAGATGATCCAGCTCATGACAGATCGCTCTTGCAAGCAGCTCCGTCCCTTCCAGCTCAAAGGCATTCATATTCTCATCATAAGCCATGACCTTGGCATAATTCGGTCTGGTCACCTTGCCGCTCTTGCCGGGAACGCTCAGGCATCCTTCATAGCCCTCCTGTTCACCGCTGGTTTCCAAAAGCTTCGGATTGATGAGCAGGATCGGATCTTCTCCCGTGACATCAATCACCACGATCCTCTTCAAAATTCCCACCTGCGGCGCGGCAAGCCCTACGCCGTCCGCCTCGTACAGCGTCTCAAACATATCGTCTATCAGCTCCTGTACTCTGGGAGTGATCTCCGTCACTTCCTTACACTTTTTTGTTAAAACAGGATCTCCCATTTCTCTGATCTTTCTGATTGCCATACTTCTTCTCTCCTTCTTCCTTCTCAATATGTATTGATGGGATCGAAATCATACTGAACCGTCTGATTTTTCAATTCTTTTTCTTTACAAAAAAGCTCCAATATGTCTTTCATCTCCACCAGTATCTGATAGTCTGCATGCTTCACATAGAAGACATGTCTGTATAAATCATTGATCTTGCCGATAGCTGCCTCGGCAGGTCCGATCACCTGTATCCTGCGATATGACCCGACGTCCGTCTCCTGATCCCTTACACGTTCCGTTTTGACTATATCAGTCATTTCCTCGCACAGCTTCATTCCCTCTTCCTGTCCGGAAGATATAATCAACACCGCAAGCATGTGTGACACCGGCGGATAGCTCATGAGATCCCGATAGGCGATCTCCTCCTCATAGAATGCGGCGTAATCCTGTTTCGCCGCATGTACGATGCTGTAATGCTCCGGCTGATAAGCCTGAATCACCACTTCGCCCTTCTTATCCCCTCTGCCGGCACGCCCAGCGGCCTGCGTCAACAGTTGGAAGGTTCTCTCTCCTGCGCGGTAATCGTTCTGGTTGAGGGACAGATCCGCCGCCAGAATCCCCACCAGTGTCACGTTCGGAAAGTCATGTCCCTTCACGATCATCTGGGTTCCCACAAGAATATCCGCCCGTTCGTCCGCAAATGCAGACAGGATCTTCTCATAGCTCTCCTTCTTCCGGGTCGTATCGGCATCCATGCGCAGCACCCGTGCCCCGGGAAATTCCCTGTGCAGCGCCTCCTCGATCTGCTCGGTGCCTGCCTTGAACCCCATCAGATATTTGGAGCCGCATGACGGACACTTTGTCTGCTTCTTCTCCTCATACCCGCAATAATGACATATTAACATACCGCCTCTGTGTTCGGAAAGAGAAACATCACAATGCGGACATTTCATCACATGCCCGCACGCCCTGCAGGAGATAAATCCCGCATACCCCCGTCTGTTCAGGAATAACATGATCTGCTCTCCCGCCGCCAGTCTCTGCTCCATCAGCTCCCGCAGCTTGCGGCTGAATACGGAGCGGTTACCCTGCCTTAATTCTTCCCGCAAATCCACCGTATATACGTCGGGCAGTGTGCTGCTGCCATGCCTGCCCTTCATCTCGTACAGCTTGTATTCTCCCCTCTTCGCCCGGTAATATGCCTCCAGAGAAGGCGTCGCCGAGCCGAGTACCACGGCAGCATGCTGCATGGACGCAATGTGGATCGCAGTCTCTCTGGCATGATACTTCGGCATGGATTCACTCTTATAGCTGCTCTCATGCTCTTCATCCACAACGATCACGCCCAAATTGGGAAAAGGAGTAAAGAGAGCCGAGCGCGGGCCGATGATCACGTCGATCTCACCGTCCGCAGCCCGCCTGATCTGGTCATATTTTTCTCCCATGGAAAGCGTAGAATTCATCACCGACACCCGGTCTCCGAATCTCTTATAGAAGCGGAGCAATGTCTGATAAGTAAGCGCGATTTCCGGTATGAGCACGATGGCCTGTTTCCCCATGGCGATCATCTGCTCTATGATTCCCAGATATACTTCCGTCTTCCCGCTTCCAGTAACCCCGTGGATCAGATAAGTGCCGGCACATCCTGCCTTATAGTCACGCAGGACATCCTCTATAATGCCCTTCTGTACATCGCTTAATGTAACTCGTTGTTCCACTTTGGCCATCAGCTTGACGGGATTACGGTACATACTCTCCGTCTCGATCTGCAGACAGCCCTGTTTCTGCAAAGCCTGCAATGTAGCTGGTGACACGTTTAATTTCTGCCGTATCAACTCATAGGGCAGAAGCTCTTCCTCCGCCAGTGCACGCAGCACTCTGGCCTTTGCCGGCTGGTGTTTGCTCTCACACTGGTCTGCCATCTCGCGCAGCTTATCCGCCGGCATGCAGCCGGTGATCTTTTTCTTCTCAATCTGCTTTAACTTCTGTTTCACGGGAAGAACGGTCTTGAGCGCAGCGATCATCGTGGAACCGTACTGCCTTTTCATCCAATAAGCGGTACGGATCTGAATGCTCTGCGCAGTGATGCCCCGATCGTCCACCGAAGTGATGCTCTTTAACTTCTCCTCCGGATAATCCGTCCAGTCGGACAGATCCACCACATATCCGATCTGATCCCGATTTCCTCTGCCGAAGGGTACATGCACCCGCACCCCCGCATATACGGCTTCGGACAACTCCTGCGGAATCTTATACTGAAAAGGTCTGTCTACTTTCTCATGAGAGATATCAATAATCACATCCGCATACTTTGCCGCCATGCCGTCTCCTTCTTATCTTCTGTCCTGCCGCTTATACCTCGTACCGGCGGCCTGCTCTCTTACCTGCCTTCAAGAATCTCCTGAATCAGCACGCGCTCATCCATGGGATACTTAACGCCGTTGATCTCCTGATAATCCTCGTGTCCTTTACCGGCCAGCACGATGATGTCTCCCGGCTCCCCGTGAGAGATGGCATAAGCAATGGCTTCTTTCCTGTCACATATCTCGACATACCTGCCGTCTGTCCTGCCGATCCCGGTCTTGATATCATCAATGATTGCCTGGGGCTCTTCCGTCCGCGGATTGTCAGAAGTGATAATGGTCAGATCAGCCATCCGTCCGCTGACCTCTCCCATCTCATATCTTCTGGACTTGGCACGGTTGCCGCCGCAGCCGAAGAGACAGACCAGCCTGTGGGGATTATACTCCCGCAGCGTACCAAGGAGACTCTTAAGCGCCATGGCGTTGTGTGCATAATCGATCATCAGTGTGAATTTATCCGACACCTTCACCGGCTCGATCCTGCCCTTCACTTTCGCTGCCAGAAGCGCCGCCTTGACATCTTCCTCCTGCACGCCGAAATGACGGCAGATGGCGATCGCCGTGAGCGCATTGTACACACTGAACTTGCCGGGTGTGGCGATCTGCACCGGCAGATTCATAAGTCCTGTCACCATAAAGCCCATGCCCAGATTCCCCGCTTCCCGCAGGAAGGTGATATTCTCGGCCCGCAGATCCGCCTCCGTATCGATTCCGTACGTCTCTAATTCGCAGGTGTGTCCCGCGGTGACCGCTTCCCAATGTTCATCGTCATGATTAACGATTCCCACCCGGCACTGTTTGAACAACAGGCTCTTACAGTGCAGATAATCGTCGAAATCCTTATGCTCTCCCTTACCAATATGATCCGGCTCCAGATTGGTAAAAATTCCGAAATCAAAAATAAAACCCTGTGTCCTGTGAAGCATCAATCCTTGAGACGACACCTCCATCACCACCGTATCACATCCGGCATCCGCCATCTGTCTGAAATATTTCTGAATCAGATAAGATTCCGGTGTGGTGTGATCTGCATGGATATGGGTGTCTCCTATTATAATCTCTATCGTGCCGATCAGCCCTACTTTCCTTCCGGCATGCTCCAGAATGGATTTCACCAGATAGGTCGTGGTAGTCTTGCCCTTCGTGCCGGTAATGCCGATAATCTTCATCTCCTGTGCCGGATTCCCGAAAAAAGCCGCCGAAGCAAACACCATGGCATAGTGGGTATCTCTCACCCGGATTACAGTCACATCCGCCTCTTCCGGCAGTTCTACCTCTTTTTCCACCATCAGCACACTCGCTCCCGCCTGTACCGCAGCGGCGGCATACCCATGCCCATCCTGAATGGCTCCCGTAATACAGATGAACATACTGCCCGGCGTCACTTTGCGGGAATCATATATGATATCCGCCACTTCCCGGTCCAATGTTCCCTTGATACATTCGTACTCGATCTCAGCCAACAAATCTCTTAATACAGCCATCTGATACCCCCTATTTTTTCTCACTCTAAA
Source organism: uncultured Lachnospiraceae bacterium (assembly GCA_947175435.1). Taxonomy (GTDB): domain Bacteria; phylum Bacillota; class Clostridia; order Lachnospirales; family Lachnospiraceae; genus UBA3282. The sequence goes on from CAMWMS010000108.1 coordinate 7,500, forward strand.
TACAATAGCACGAAAACTGGTCTTTTTCAACTTATGCGGTGTTCTCATTATGTTGCAATCTTGTAATTATTGTTTTTCATAGATTATCTAAAACGGACGCGCAGAGGGAAGTTAATATCTACGGAGTCGCGCTCCCGCTCCGTAAAAAGCGTAACGGGCACTAAGTTCGTAAAAAACCTCACTAAGTGCCGACGCTTTTTAAGGGACTCCTTAAGATATTAACTTCCCTCTGCGCTGGGTACTGGATTAGTGTGGGCAGTTATTTCCCCAAATTCGGGTGTCACAAAGATACGTGAATAAATTTGGATAGGCAGATTGCACAAAAGGTTCCCGAAGCTGTCCTGCGGAGGAGATTGAGATTTTCTTAGTATTCCGTATACAAAATAGCAATTTCATGGGACGTGCTTATTACCCTAAAGGATAATAAGCTGATGTCCCGAAAAGCCCGACATGAGCCCGGATGGCGAATAAAGGGCGGTTGCGTCCGGCATCACAGCTTACGCCGGAATACTTAGAAAATCCATTCGACGGAGCCAGACAGCTTCGGGAACCTTTTGTGCAATCTGCCCTCTCAACCTAAAAATAACCAGACCACAGCCCTTTTTTTAGAATTTTTTAAGCTTTCTTAAGGCAATTTTATTTTTTTATAACAAACTAAACACATTTTAGACACATTTACATTCTATGATAAGAACCAAGATAGTTGAAGAACTCACTATCTCCCCCCTCATAAGAAAATACGAAAAAGTCTGGGAACGCCCAGACTTTTTTGTATTTGTATGTCAGCTCTTTCGATATGTCCTTATCTGCCGGCTTTCACGCCGTCCTTGCCATATTTATCATGTTTATCACTGCACACAGCAATAATCCTGCATGATCATCTGCAGCCGTTCCCTTCCCTGATACACATCGAGATCGGGATAATAGATCACATGGATGCGGATCTCTCCTCCACGGCCCTGATACAGCCTGTCGTATGCCTCCTGACCGAACTGCTTCGTCAGAAAATCATGCCATGCATCCATATTGCCGAAATACATCATCTCAAACTGTCTGCCGGTATCATCCTCCACCGTATACCGCCCTACGTTGCTGTTTTTGCCGAGTATTCTCCCTCTGAGCAGGCGCAGATTCCTCTGGGCGAAAACGGGCTTGGGATTGCCGTTGCCGAAAGGTTCTAAAACCAAAAGCTGTTTTACGAACCCGGCCGTCACATAAGACATCGGCATCGGTACATCAATATGTATCTTCTCTTCCAAATCCTCAGCCGTCAGCCCGCAGTGTTCATTGAGATATGTGCGAAACTTCTCCACATTCTCCTCCGGCATAGAAACCCCCGCCGCCATCTTATGTCCGCCATACTTCGTGTACAGTTCCTTACACTCGCTCATCTTATCATACATATGATACGCCTCCACGGAACGTCCTGAGCCTTTCACGCCATCCTCTGACCGTGTCAGCACAAAAACCGGCTTATAATACCGCTCCCTAAGCCGGCCGGCGATGATCCCCGCCAGGCTCTCATGACAGTCGGGCAGATAAACCACAAGCACCTTGTCATCCTTAAGCGCACTGCCCTCGATGACCTCTATCGCCTGTTTTGTTCCCTGCAGCGTCATATTCTTCCTGTTATCATTTAATTCTTTTAATTCTCCGGCTATGGTCACCGCTTCCGCTCTGTCAGCGGTCTGAAACATCCGCAGCGCCCTAGATGCGGTATCCAGCCGTCCTGTTGCATTCAGGCACGGTCCCAGCACGAACCCGATATGGTACGCCGAAAGCGGCTTATCCTGCAGGCCGTTGACAGCTAAGAGTGCCCGCATGCCTATGTTAGCTGACTGGCTGATCTGCTGCAATCCGTATCTGACGATGATCCGATTCTCATCGATCAGTTCCATCACATCTCCCACCGTAGCAAAAGCGGCAAACGCCAACAGCTCCTGCATAAGAGGCTCCACCTCTGTCCGGTTCTGCCCGTCGAGCAACACCTGTATCAATTTATAGGCCACCGCCGCCCCACAGATACCGTCAAAAGGATAGATGCAGTCCGCTTGCTTCGGATCGATCACCGCGTCCGCCGGCGGCGGACACTCCCGTCTGCTGCCGTCCTCCTGCACTTCATATGGCACCTCATGATGGTCCGTTACCACCACCGTCATCCCAAGAGACTTGGCATATGTAATCTGCTCCTTTGCCGCGATCCCGTTATCACATGTCAGGATCGTATCGATTCCAGCTTCATGTGCTTCCTCGATCATGTGGTTATTCATCCCGTAGCCGTCATGAATTCGGTGTGGGATTACAGTATCCACATCTGCGCCCAGGCTATTCAGCCCGGCATACAGAATATAAGTGGAACAGACACCGTCAATGTCATAATCCCCAATAATCCGTATCCGCTGCTTACTGTCAATCTTATACCGCAGGATGTCCGCCGCCCTCTCCGCGTCCTTCAAAAGTGTCGGGGCATGCAGCTTGTCTATCGTACCATGCAGGAATTCATCAATGTTCTCATCTCCCACGATCTCCCTGTTGCGGATGATTCTGGCAATCACCGGGTCTATATGAAATTTTTCCCCTATCTGATTAAAATCTGCCTTTTTGGCAGTCACTACCCATTTCGCCACTTATACTTCCGCCTTTCTGTCACGCGCGTATAT
>CAMWMS010000109.1 GCA_947175435.1 uncultured Lachnospiraceae bacterium
ACCCCTCAAGATTGAGGGGCAGGGGAGTTGAATAGGCGAAGCCTATTTTTTATATGAGAAAGTTCACAAAGGAGAAAACAGAAAAATGGAAAATGATTTACAAAAGAATATAGAAAATTATCTGGACTATTGTCAATACCAGAAACGTCTGGATGAAAAGACACTAAAAGCATATCGCATCGACTTAGGGCAGTTTGCCGTGCAGATCGCACAAAAAAGCTTGGATCTGAATCTGGATCACTCTCCGATCACAGAAATTACAGAAACGGAAAACAAATACATCGCAGATGTCACTGATCTTAAAGAAACAGAAATCATAAATGTTACAGATATTACGCCGATAGTATTAGAAAATTATATTGCATACCTTCATCGAACTTACAAACCAAAGACTGTAAAACGCAAGATCGCATCTCTCAAAGCACTCTTCCACTTCCTGGAATACAAAGAAATCATTGAACGAAATCCGTTCAGCAAACTCCAAATCAAATTTCGTGAACCAATTATTCTTCCAAAGACAATTCCTCTTCATACAGTAGAACAGTTTCTCTCCGCCATTTACTCGCAGTATAGGAATGCAAAGACAGATTATCAAAAGAAAACCGCTCTTCGCGACGCGGCAGTCATCGAACTGCTCTTTTCTACCGGTATGCGGATCTCGGAACTGTGTACGCTGAAAAGCGGTGATGTGAGTCTGTATGACCGGACGATCCTGATCTACGGCAAAGGCGCTAAAGAGAGACGAATCCAGATAGGTAATGATGATGTTATCAGTATATTGGAGATCTATCGTGAAGCATTCAGCCCGGAAATACAAGGCTGCGGACGCTTCTTCACCAATTTGGCAGGAAGACCCTTGACGGACCAATCCGTCCGAAGGATGATCCAGAAATACTGTGCTCTTGCGTCCATCGAGCTGCATATTACCCCACACATGTTCCGGCATACGTTTGCCACCAGTCTGCTGGAAGCCGATGTGGATATCCGCTATATTCAGGAGATGCTTGGTCACAGTTCCATCAATATCACGGAAATCTACACCCATGTGGCGATGGCAAAACAGCGGGATATCCTTACTACCAAGCATCCCCGGAAGGATTTTAAACTATAGTTGGGCTGTCACTCCATCCAGACCCAGTCAAGATCTTCTAAACCGCACTCCGTAAATCCCGGCATATTGTCGGTTATGACCTGCACCTCGTCAACATACCTGTATAGATCCTGAAAGTCTTTGCGGAGTTTTGGATCTTCGTTTGTGTAATCGGCATCCGAATATCTTGTATAAATCAAGGCGTACTCATTGTCTTCTGTTCTGTACACACCCAGTACTTTATGGATGTTCCGCGCGTCCTCTCCAAAAAATCTATATGGATTATTCGCACTGAATGTCAGATCCTCCTCGCTGTGACCGATATAAAACAGCTGCACAAGCTCTCCGCCGCCATCTGCATTTGCGTTATTCTTTTCAGATATGCACAGCGTATTTATTAAATCATATTTTTCCAATACGATTTTGTCGTTCCATGCTTCCGGAAGAATCAGCCGTAATCCGTTTGTAAATTGCAACACATTGGCATTGGTTTCACCGGAGGAAGGTATCATATTCCAGAAGTCATTTTTTACTGCTTCAAACACAACGAAAGTATCAACAATCACCGGCAGTCTTGCTCCGGCGCCCTCTATGGCTTCCTCTGGGTAACAATAGAATACCGCCCAGACATGGGAGGCTTCCGGTTGTTCGATAAGACGTACTTTTGTAATTAGATCCCCTACCTGCCCTGTCATCTCGTTCTCTCTGACCGATTCCACATCAGGGAGCATTCCCTGGGAACTGCCAAGTTCTCTCTTCACCTGAGGCATGTCCTGATCTGCATAACAGGTAACCCAGAATCGAATTCTATCATTATAGACACTCTGCCACATATCAGATCCATATGGAATCCAGTCGTCATCCGGTACATGGATGGAATAACCATCCCCTACAAACAACGTGGCCGCCTGTTCCACGGGTTCACCTTCCATAATATACGTAAGCGTCGTAGTATTGCCGCTCTCAGACGTGTCTGTCTCACCCAATATACCCGTCGATTCAAGCTGATTTCTTAAATCATCTGTAAACACTTCGTCCGGCGGATAACAGTCATTCTCAAATAACCATGTCAGATAAGAAAGAGTATCTCCGTCCTGCTGGAAAATCAAAAATCTGCTGTTGGCATAGTCCGGTGTGACCCAACCATCCTCCGTGATGCTCATACCACCTGCCAATGTGATATTTTCCGGTTGTTCCGATAATAATTCATAGTTTAACTGATAGATCTGCAAAGTCATGCCCTCAAAATCATCATAGGTATAACAATGCGTTAACAACTCGATACGCCAATTGATATAACCGTATTCTGCAAAATCTGCCTGTGCAGTCGTATACCATTCCGAAACCAGCTCTTTTGCATAATCCAGCACAATTTCCGGAGCATCAACATTTTCTGCTACAATTCTTTCTGATATATCAGTACTCCCATCTTCTTCTGATACGTTTGTTAAACCGCCGGAGTCGGAGACAGAGCATCCGATCAATAAACCAAGGCTGATGACAAGAACAAATGTGCAGAGCAGAATGATGAATCCGCTTCTCTTACCTGAACGTCCGAGGATGTTTCTAAACCGTTTCTCCATCACCCGTTTTCCGCCGTAAAACTGCGTAGATAAAGGTGTCTTATTCGTGCATTTTTTATGTAATGTAGAAAAAAGCGTTTCCGTATAAGCTTTTCTTGTCGTATATCCGGCATCCAGCATGACTCTCTCATCGCAGGACAATTCCATATCCACTACGGCTTCTCTCTGCATAAGCCAGATGAACGGATTAAACCAATGGATCGCATTAGCCAGTACAAAAAGCAGTTTACACCAGACATCATGGCGTTTATAATGGATCAACTCGTGTTTTAATATGAAAAACAGTTCTTCGTCAGAATATTCTTCTGCCGGCAGGACAAGAACCGGACGGACAAATCCCAATACCATCGGACTGTCTGCCTTAGAATATTCTATTATGGAAATACGCCTTTTAAGCTGTAGTTCAACGGACAAGCTGTGGAGGAGCTCCATGACCGCTTTATCTTTTCGCAGGATTCCTCCATGCCGCACCTGCCGCTTATACGTCATATAAGTGCCAAGATGTATACTGAGAAAGATCATACTTCCCGCAAACCATATACATTCCAGAATTATAAGCCGCGTAACGCGGGCCGCTGCCCGGTCAGTCTGTGCCAACGGTTCTGTCATTCCGGAAGGCAGCTCCAACAGGATTCTCTGGTTCGGACGAACTGTCATATTGTTCTGTGGCGGATGCACAGCATCGCGCTCGGACTGCAACGCTCCGGCAGTCAGACTTTGGCGCATATTATCGATCACGTTCTGCACGTCTGTCAGATGAAAGGGCACAATTAAGCGCAGTGCAAGTACAATCCACACCCAATATTTCCATTTAGCGGCATATCTCCTGTTGATAAAGGGAGATAGAATCATAAGCAGTATAATAATGATACTTGTTGCCAGTGAAGTACTTAAAACAGAAAGAAACATATGCGCTACCATTACTCCGCCTCCTCATGATTCGTAGATTCCAATGTATCCAGATAGCTTCGTAGCTCCGCAAGATCCTCTTCTTTGATCATCTTGCTACTATATAGCGTGGCTACCATATTCTGTATGGAATTGTTATACAACTGCTCCAGAAAATGTTTCCCGGCATTGGTCTTGTAATCACTCTCAGAGACCACCTGGCTATATAGATTCGTACCCGAAGAACGGTCACAGATAATAAAACCTTTGTTGGCAAGTCTTGATAAAGATGTCATGAGCGTCGATAACTGCCATTTCCTGCGCCCCTGCAATTCTTTGAGAATATAGTTGGAAGTAACAGGCACCTCACTGTCCCAGATAACCTGCATGATCTCCAGTTCGGCTTCCCCCAGTTTTTTTGTTGCTTTACACATAGAAGCTACTCCTTCTGTTATACATTCGTATAACATATTATACAAATGTATAACAATGTTGTCAACTATGAATATTATCCATTCACAAAAGAAAGACACACCTGCCAATACACAGATGTGTCTTTCTCAAAATATCAATTCAATCAATTTATGCTTCTTTGCCCCACAATACCTTGCCGCCATCAATCAAAAGGATAACAGCCAGAATCACGATCGGGACAATGATAACGTCCTGTAATACGTTTGTGAAGATAGCGGTTCCATCTAATCCACCGCCCATCAGTGCAACAAGGTTGTTCTTAAAGGAGAAGAACAGGGATACCAGTGTCGCACAAGACATGAAGATGATCGGGATATACAGCATCTTGTTGTTTCTCTTCTGTTTCTTTAAGTATGTTCCGACCGCAAGGAATGCAGGAACCGCAACTAACTGGTTACATGCACCGAACAGCGGCCATACTTTCTGATAACCTGCCAGACACAGTGCAAAACCACAAAGAGCTGTGATAATGGTTGCCACATACATATTGTCCAGTTTCAGCTTCTTGCCGGTCTCGGTACCTGCAAACAATTCCTGGAACATGAAACGGCCAAGTCTTGTACCTGTATCCAAAGATGTCAGACAGAAACAGGAAACTGCCAGTGAGATAATGGTATAAGTAGCATTTACCGCACCATCCGGGAAGCCAACCGTAGCAAAGAAACCGGAAATAGCCGTTGCAAATACTACCGTAGGTGAACCGTAACCTGCTGCGGCAAACTGTCCGTCTGTTGTCAGTGTAGCAACTGCAATCAGGGAAATAACTGCCAGCACACACTCGATCAACATGGAGCCGTAACCAACCAACAAAGCATCTTTTTCATTGTCCAACTGCTTGGATGTGGTACCGGAACCGATCAGTGAATGGAAACCGGAAATAGCACCGCATGCAATGGTGATGAACAATGTCGGGAACAGGTAGTTAGCTCCTACATGGAATCCGATAAATGCCGGAACCTCGATTGCAGGATGTGCTGCAAAGATACCGATCACAGCGGCAATCATCATAAAGTAAAGCAGGAACGAACTCAAATAATCTCTGGGCTGTAACAGGATCCATACCGGTGTAACGGATGCGATCATGATATAAACAAATACAAATCCCAGCCAGAAGTTCTTAGAAAGAACGATCGGGAATGCAAGACCGATTGCTACACATGCCGCAAGTAGAATAACACCGATCACGGATGCTACTGCCATCGGGGCATTCTTCCTATACACGAAGAAACCGAATGCAATCGCAAGCGGAATGAACAGTATGGAAGCTGTTGCAACGGAACCGTTCGCGTCGCTGCCTGTAAAGGAGTTCGCAACAATATCTGCAAAAGCAGCGATTACAAGAAGTAATACGAGCCATGCAAATACGGTGAAAAGAACTCTGCTCTTATGACCGATGTTCTCCTCGATAACCTCGCCGAGAGACTTACCCTCGTGACGGATGGATACGAAGATGGAACCGAAGTCCTGAACGGCTCCGAAGAAGATACCGCCGATCACGATCCATAAGAAACACGGAAGCCATCCGAAGAATGCTGCCTGAATCGGTCCGTTGATCGGGCCGGCACCGGCAATAGATGAAAAGTGATGTCCCATCAGAACCGGAGTTTTGGCAGGACAATAATCAACACCGTCTTCTAACTCATGTGCCGGTGTTTTGCGACTGGGGTCGATTCCCCATGTCTTGGCTAAGTATCTGCCGTATGTAAGATAAGCTACTACGAAGATTACGATAGCCAGCAAAATTAATACTACTGAGTTCACACTAATCCCTCCTAATTTGATATATTTCTTTAGTGCCTTTTCTTATATGAAATAGATTGCTCTATTCTATAAGCAAATGTCTTTGAAGTTATCCCGAAACAACTTCGCTGATTTACGTCCCACATAATTGGTGTAGACTTTCTTGTCTTCCATAGTTGCACAGATGATATGTGCCTGTGAGAAACCGCGGATATTGAACTTATAACTCTTTTCATATTTAAAGCGTTTAAGAGCTTTTTGCATCTCTTTCGACAAAGGCTGTTCGGCGATCAGACTGATCGTCATATAACTATACATATGCCCCTCAGCCGGCATATCTTCCCCTTTGCGCACAAGAACCGGTTCCATGTAATCTTTTACGATGGAATACGCCTCATCGATTAAAGCCTGATCTACGCTTTCCGTCTCAATAAAAAGAATATGTTCATAGCTGTCGGCGGACCACATATTAGCTTCCCGCACAAGGATGTATTTCTCTATATGTGAAAAAAAGTACCCATATGCAGGGTACTCTTTACCATGAATGACGTATGGCTGATAGATATCAAATGTACCCGAGTATTTGCGTAACAGTTGATCCAGATAATCAGCAGTTCTCATTCTAATACCCCTTTGTATTATACGCTTGGTCATATACAGTGGCAATCAAACAGATCTCGCTATATGCAGGATTCTTCTATTACACACTAATAAAAATTTATCACAACTGTATATAAAAAACAATGTTTTTTATATAGAATGTTTAGAAATCCTTTAGAATTTCTTTAGAAAAGCTGTATATGCACAAGCAAAAAATATACATTTTATACTGCAAATTTATGCATATATTTCTATTTCCCATGAAATATAGAACCGGATATCAGAATCTTCTTACAAAATATGCAGTAAATGTTCAAAATATTCCGGCAGCGGCGCGGTCACTTCCGTATATTCGCCGGTAGACGGATGCATGAAACCGATCACCATGGCATGTAGTGTCTGCCCTTCCGTATGATAGGCGGATTTATGACCGCCATACACTTCGTCCCCAAGAAGCGGATACCCGATGCTCGCCATGTGAACTCTGATCTGATGCGTCCGTCCCGTTTCCAACTGACATTCTATATAAGTATATCCTTTAAATCTTTGCAGTACCTTGTAATGTGTCACCGCAGGTTTCCCGTTTGTTTCATTGACAGCCATCCGCTTTCGCTCTTTCGGATCTCTGCCGATAGGCGCCTGAACGGTGCCCTGGTCGGAAGTAATAACGCCGCATACAATAGCCCGATATTTGCGTGTAATGCTGTGCTCTTTCAATTGTGCCGCAATAACATTGTGCGCATGGTCATTCTTACATATAATCAGAGATCCGGTCGTATCCCGATCAATCCGATGCACGATTCCCGGGCGCAGCACTCCGTTTATTCCAGAGAGATTCCCTTTACAGTGATACATGACTGCATTGACAAGCGTGCCGCTGTAGTGTCCGGGTGCAGGGTGTACCACCATTCCCTTCGGCTTGTTGATAACCAATACATCCGCATCTTCATATAAAATATCTAAAGGTATATTTTCGGCTGCAATATCCGGTTCTACGGCTTCCGGAATATGAAAAAGAATCTCATCATCCACCCGAAGCCGATAACTTGCTTTCTGCGGTTTACCGTTTACCAGAAGGTCATCGCTCTTGATGCACTTCTGGATATAAGAACGGGAAAGGTCAGGCCGCGCACTGCTAATCCATTTATCCAGCCGCTCATCGTCCTCTCCCAATTCAATCTGATAAGTAAATTGTTCCATAAAAATCTCATTCCCAAAATCTGAGTTCGCATAATAAATTCAGTAAAGTAAATCGTAACGCTTATCCGAGTTTGCGAAGCAAATCTCGCAATCGAACTTGTTCGATTTGTTAATTCCGAAGGAATTTACTTTACTTCACCTCTCGATAACGTTTTTGTTTAAAGCTGATAAAACTTAAGTCGTTTTCCTTATACACAAACAACAAAAGAAATACAAGCACTACGGTGGAAACCGTTACATAGATATCTGCTACATTAAAGATCGGGAAATTGATCAATACAAAATAGATAAAGTCTACCACATAGTCGAAACGGATCCGATCGATCATATTGCCGATCGCGCCGGCAGCAATCAGACTGAGCAGAAGGTGCAATATCCCATATTTTTTTCGATCAGGCACTTTAAAAAGTACGTAACCGATAACGCCGAGTGTCACGACTGCCACAAAGATAAAAAAAGCTTTCTGATTCTGCAGCATGCCGAAAGCCGCCCCTTTGTTCTCGAGATAGTTCAACTCCAGAACGCCGTTTATGATATTATATGCCGGTTTATCTTTTAAATGAATCACGGCAAGATATTTTGTATACTGATCCAAAGCAATTAATGCGCAAATTCCCAGCAGATCTAAAAACAATAACAGTTTCTTTTTCAGACTCATTCTTTTGCATCCTCATCACTAAAATAAATTTCGCGGATCGCTTCCAAGATCTCTTCATCGGTAATGGTCTTGTCAATTACGGCTTTGCCGACTTTCTTAAGTAACACAAATTTGATCTGTCCGCCATCCATCTTCTTGTCGGATTTCGTCAGCCGCAGAATTTCTTCCGGATCAATAGAATCGATGCTGATCGGAAGGTTAAAGGGAACGAACATATCCCGTACTTCATAATATTCCTCCATGGACAGCCAATTATGTTTCCATGAAATGTATGCGGCGGCAACCATACCGAGCGCTATGCATTCTCCATGCACCATCTCAAAATGCATTGCCTTTTCAATGGCATGCCCAATCGTATGTCCGAAATTCAAAAGTGCGCGGTCTCCCTGTTCCTTCGGATCTTTCTCCACCACCAGTTTCTTGATTGTACAGCTTCTCATAACCATTTCCTCAAGCACCTCGAGCTCACGGTCATGGATTCCGTACATATTATCAAGCAGCCATTCATAGAACATGGCATCCTTAATAAGACCATGCTTCATGACTTCGGCAAATCCGGCATAAAACTGCCTGTCGTCCAGTTCTTTGAGAGCTGCAATATTCATATAGACCAGTTTCGGCATGTAGAAAGCACCCACCATATTCTTGTATCCATCGAAGTCTACGCCAGTCTTGCCGCCGATACTGCTGTCCGACTGGGCAATCAGGGTAGTCGGAATCTGGATAAAATCTACTCCGCGAAGATATGTAGCCGCCGTATAGCCGGTAACATCTCCCACAACACCGCCGCCCAAGGCAAGCAGCAGATCCTTACGGTCAAATTTTGCCTCGATAAGGGCCTTATAGATATCCTTGACCGTATCTAATGTCTTGTTGGATTCCCCTGCCGGGAATGTATGAAGCATAACTTCTTTGCAGTGACTTTTCAGCAGATCACACACCGTATTCCCGAACAACCGCTCCGTGTTGGAATCAGTAATAACCGCTACCTTCCGGTTTTCCAAATCAAATGCCTGCAGTTCATCGGGAAGTAAATCGAAACTGTCAGTAAAAACGATGTCATAGCAGGGTTTCTTTTCATAATTGATTGTCATTCTGTTCGCCATAATTTCCTCCGTAAAAAACTTCCTGACCGTACAGCCAGGAAGTCGTTTTGCTTACTTACATTGGTACATCAAAAGAACCGGATAAGATTTCCTGAAAATCACCGGAAATATCAACACTCGCCGGTGTGATAATAAAGATATAATGTGATATCTTCTGCAGATTGCCTGAAATAGCAAAGCATGATCCCGATGTAAAATCAATGATCCTCTGTGCAATATCAACATCCAGTCCTTCCAGATTCAGGACGACGGTTCTGTTTGCAAGAAGCGTTTCCGTAATCTCTCTGGCGTCCTCTACCGTGGTAGGTTTGATCACACAGACCTCCATACCGGTTCCCGGCATTTTCTTCATCTGTCTCATCGGCGTTACTTTCGGTGTAGATTTTTTGACCGGTCTGTCGTCATCCATAGCGGGATCTTCCCGCATCGAACTCGGTTTCTTAATCGGTTCCGGTTCATCATCATAGAAATCATCGTCGTAGTATTCGTCTTCTTCATCATTAAGTTTCATTGCATTTAAAAACTTGTCCATTACACTCATATGCAAAAGCCTCCGTCGTTTTGATTTCCTTCATTACGCATTAACTTATGTATACTAAACATTCTTATATTGTCTTTCTCCGAAAATACCAGTTCCGACACGGATATATGTCGCACCCTCTTCTATAGCGACCTCATAATCTCCGGTCACGCCCATAGAAAGTTCTTCCATAAAAACATTATCAATGTTTTTATGTATTATGTCAACATATATTTGATTTAATTTTGCAAAATAAATGATGCCGGCTCAATCCGGGTTGGAAAAAT
>CAMWMS010000110.1 GCA_947175435.1 uncultured Lachnospiraceae bacterium
CGGGGGAAGATATTACCTATCGCAGGGAGCATATCAGGAGCAAGGTAATTGGGCATCTCTTTCAGGACCCTTTAAAAGGCTCCGCGCCGCATATGACCATAGAGGAAAATATGGCGCTCGCTTATTTACGGGCTTCCACCTCAGCGCATGCCTATTTCAGCAGGATCAGCAGTAAGGAAAAACAGATGTTTAGGGAACAGCTCGCACAGCTTGATATGGGGCTGGAGGATCGTATGAAGCAGCCGGTTGGGCTTTTATCCGGTGGTCAGAGGCAGGCGCTTACATTGTTGATGGCGACTTTGGTGACACCCAAGATTCTGCTGTTGGATGAGCACACGGCAGCCCTTGATCCTACTACGGCGCAGAAGGTGCTGGAGTTGACCCGCCAGATCGTTGCCGAGCGTAAAATTACATGCCTTATGGTGACACACAATATGCAGCAGGCACTTACAATGGGTAATCGGACACTGATGATGGACGGCGGACATATTGTACTGGACGTTTGCGGTACAGAGCGGGAGAAGATGACGGTGGAGGATCTGCTTGCGGCATTTAAGGATCAAGCAGGCAAGAGGCTTGATAATGACAGGATTCTGCTGTGCTAGCTGCTTCCGGAGTTAATTTGACAGAACTTGATATGATTAAAGAGTAATGGGCAAAGCACATTTTGAAGTGGTAGTGATCTTAGTTTTAGAAAAGAACAGCCAAGAGGAGACTCAAGGCTGTTTTTTTGAGTATTTGTGTCGTAATTCGAGATATTCTCAATAAAAATCGTGTAATTTAATGTAATATGTCATAAAATATATATTGAAAATTACACGAATGTATTCTATACTATGTTCAATATCTTTATATGACAATTTTTCTATTTGTCAGCGGATGTGTATTTTCATTTTAAAACAATGAGGGCAGATTATGTATAGGAAGATTATAGGTTTCTTACAAACGTGGAAAGACAGCAGAAATCGCAAGCCTCTTATTTTACAGGGGGCGAGACAGGTCGGCAAGACTTATTCTGTGTTGGAGTTTGGACGCACCTGTTATGAGAATGTGGCATATTTCAATTTTGAGACCAATCCCAGGCTGAGTGATACTTTTGAGGAAAACATCAGTCCTGAATATCTGGTTCCGATTTTGTCTCATATTGCGGGGCAAACAATCATCAAAGAAAAGACACTGATCATATTTGATGAAGTACAGCTTTGCGAGAGAGCGTTGACCTCTCTGAAATATTTTTGCGAGGAGGCGCCGGAATATCATATTATAGTGGCCGGTAGTCTGCTCGGTGTAGCGGTGAGCAGAGCGGAATTTTCTTTCCCGGTCGGTAAGGTGGATATGAAAACTCTATATCCTATGGATATGGAGGAATTTATGCTGGCGATGGGCGAGGAAGCTCTGGTGAAGCAAATTAGAAATTGTTTTGATACGGATACGCCGCTGCCCTTGGCACTTCACGAAGCGGCCATGCAGCTATATCGGCAGTATCTTATTGTAGGAGGTATGCCGGAATGCGTGGTACAGTTTGTGCAGACAAAGGATTATACCCTTGTCCGTCATATGCAGGATACCATTCTTGCCGGATATCTTAATGACATGAGCAAGTATAATAACTTGAATGAAATCAAGAAGACAAAACTTGCCTATGATAATATTACGGTACAGCTTTCCAAAAAAAATACCCGTTTTCAGTATAAGCTGATTAAGAAAGGTGGACGGGCTTCGGAGTTTGAAAACGCCATTGAATGGATCTGCCTGTCAGGGATCGCGTCCCGCGTCTATAGGGCGGAGCAGATCAAAAAACCTCTTGAAAACTATCGGAATATTAATGCATTCAAGATTTATGTATCGGATATGGGATTGCTCTGTGCAAAAAAAAATTTACCGGCAAATGATGTTCTTTATATGGTGGAGGAAATTAATGATTTTAAGGGTGGCATGACTGAGAATTATGTGAATGTACAGCTTACCATAGGAGGATACAGTACTTACTATTGGGAGTCTGAGCGTGGCGCAGAGATTGATTTCGTCATTCAGCGTGACGGGAATCTGATACCTGTTGAAGTAAAAGCGGCGGACAATACCAAGGCAAAGAGCCTGAAGGTCTATATGGAAACCTATAGACCGGATTATGCCATCAAACTTTCGACCAGGAACTTTGGATTTGAGGACGGAAAAAAGACTGTTCCGCTTTATGCCGCATTTTGTATATGAACTGAATATAGCAGATGAATGGTAACGCCCACCAGGGTTAAAAGGATAAACCATATAGCCGCGTGATCAAGAAGATAGAAAAAAGCGGCTGAGAGGGCGTGTCGTTATAACCGTAATTGTAAAGGTGTAAAGTCTTAATAGACTTTACACCTTATTTGCGTGATATATTGTTGAGGTACTCTTTGATTCTGTCAATTTCAGCATTTTGCATTCCGTCATACACGATCACCTGTAAACAAAAACATCAGTAATTATCTGAAATCTGATGATCCGAAAAAATATTTTCCATAACACCTGTCATGGCGGATGTTCAGGGCGGAATTTTGACCTACGGAACCAATGCGGCACAGATGTGACGGGGCAGGTAACGCTTGTCTACAGCTACAGCGGAACGATGGCTGATGGAACGGCCTATCTGGTACAGAGCAGCTGCACCGCAAATGCAGGAAATTATGCATTGACTGTTACTTTTGCCAAGACGATCAGGGCGGTAGATAAGGAGAAACTTTCTAAAGGAATCGAACAGATAACCGTCAAAGTTAAGATTGGAGGGAAGGAGATCGATCCGGAGAACTATGAGATCGACTACGCAGGAACGAACCATTCCATGGGCACAGCGACGATGAATGTTAAGGGGAAGAATGAATATGTCGGTTCCAAGAGCGTGACCTTTAAGATCACAGGTATGCCGATTAACGTGAAGACGATCGAGGTGAAGGCTTACGACATGAACCATTCGGATGAAAAGGAATGGAAAGCGTACATGCCTTATACCGGAAGAGGGGTGACTCAGAATAAGGTTACACTGACGGCGAAGGTGACAAGTGATAATCAAAATGCAGGAAAACTTGCATATGGTGAACACTATACGATCACTTATAAGGATAATGTGAAGAAAGGCACCGCGACCATGACTTTCGCAGCGAAGCCGGAATCGGGCTACAGCGGGAGATTCAAGAAAACTTTCAAGATCACGGCGCAGGGTCTGTCGAAGGATAGGTTGATCGTATTGACACAGGCAGGAAACGGAGCCGCAGCGGAAGCGGTTTACTGTAAGAGCGGAGCAACGCTTCCCTTTTTGATCATAAATGAAACAGGGATGGCACTCCGTGAAGGCACGGACTACGCTGTGAAATATAAGAACAATAATGCGGTGACAACGGTGCAGACGGCTTAGAATAAAATGCCGCTCATGACAGTCACGGGCAAGGGAAACTATGCGGGAAAAGTAGAAGTGCAGTTCAGCGTCATACCCGCTTCAAGGCTGTTTTTTGTTATATAGGATTAGATAATGTGAGGTTACTTCGCATTATCTAATTTATATTAGGAAACTTTTCAGTGATATTCAGGTTTGGGAAACGACTCTCGTTTTTTGTATTGACATTAGTAGTGTGATGAGATAAACTTGCAACAAGTAGTGAATTAAACAATTAAATTGAACAATAAAAAAAGCAACTTTATGAACAAATTATGATATGGAGGAGAAGGATGGATAACACGCTTACAACGGCTGAAATAAAAACGCTTATCATGGATTGTGTTAAAGATGGAGAGACCTATGCAGTTTCGGAATTAAAGAAGTATATTTCATGCAGAACGGACAAATTATTTACGCCCGGACAAATATCGGGGGCACTGATGCAGCTTACGTCAATGGACAAGCTTCAGAGTAAGGGAAGAGGATTGTATGCGCTTGGAGAGCATGGCAGGGAAACGGAAATGCAGGATCAGGAGATAATGCGGAATTTGAGTGGAGAGCAGATAAAGTTTCGCAGGGATGTCAGAGAATGTATGGAGGAAACAGCGCAAAGGTTACAGAAAATAGTAAATCAGGTTGATATGTGGGAGGCGACAGATGAAGAATTTCAATTTCTGGGTGAAATCAGGAAGTTGAATGATCAGATGAAGAAAATTGCGTCAAGGTGCTGAGAGAGTATTTTGTCAGGTTTTACGATCGAACGAAAGGAACAAAGATATATGAACAACATAAGAGGAACCGCACTGGATCTGTTCGCCGGAATCGGAGGAATGACGCTGGCAGCGGAGAATGCCGGACTGGATATCACATGTGCAGTGGGTACTTCAGCAAAAGAAGCAGATATTTATCAATATAATTTCGGGTACAAGCCATGTATGGTTACAGATGATTTCGGAACAAATTTTTCTATTGAGGAATTACCGGAGACAGATTATGTTTTGGGAAGTATTTCGTACTTTCGTTATAGCAGTGCGAAGATCAGAACAGGATCGGTAAGTGCAGGGAAGAAATATTGGGAGATGAATTATTTTTTTGATTTAATCCGAAGCAAGGTGCCGAAGGGATTTGTTGTGAAGCTATCCGGATGTTTCGAGAAGGATGGATATGATTTGATAAAAAGGATATCTCAATACGGATACCATGTTTATTGGCAGATGATAGACAGCCGTTTAGTGACGGGAATGCCGGTCTATGATAAGAGAATATATCTGGTCGGTATAAGGGAGGATTTTCGTATTGATTTTAAGTTTCCGGAAAAATTGAATAGTTATGTTTATAGTGTAGCGGAACTCAGGCAGAAAGAGAATGTGGATCCGAAGCGCATTATTGATCCCTCGAGAATTGTTATTGAGCCCAAAGCTGAAATCTATAATTATCGCCATGTGAAAGAAAAAGCGTATGAAAGAGGAGAAAAGCCAAAATATATTGCAGACCAATATATACGATACGGAACATGGAATCCTTCGGTGCTGAATGACGGGCAGGAAATTCGTAAAATATCTGTAAGAGAACTTGCAAGAACGAAGTTTTTCCCCGATGAGTTTGATTTCAGTGGTATGAGCCCTTCAGCGGCATATGCGGCAATCGGAAAGTCTGTGAATGTCTGCGTAGCTACACATGTAATTAATCAACTGTGCACGATGTTAGAATCATATGTTCCGGAACGTGATCTTTCCGATTGGCCGAAGGCATCAGAGCCGGAATATGTGCGGCATGAAAAGAAACCGAAACAGTCGAATACTGAAGAAAAGGAGATTGTGAAGAGCAATGAAAGGAGGAATGTGTCAGATAAGAAAGCTTTGGAGATGTACGAGTCCGACGGGCAGGAAAAAACAGAAGCTCATGAGAGGACGACAGATGGCAAAGAGACAAAACAGAAAATATTCTTGTCATATTGTCAGAGAGATAGGGATATTGCAGATCTTATAGAAAAAAAACTGGGTCCGCTCATTAAAAAAGATTTTTATATTTCCAGAGATATTCGGGATGTCAAGTACAGAGAAAGCTTTAAGAAATTTATGGATACTGTCAGAGATCATGAATATATTATGATGATCATAAGTGATAGATACTTAAAATCCGTGAACTGTATGTATGAAGTGACGGAGGCGTTTAAAGACAAAGATTTTGAGAAGAAAATACTGTTCTTCGTGTTGTCAGAAGATGATAAAAAATATTATCAGTCGGATGCTTCAGGAGAAATTGCGGCTAACATATATGAGCCGGTGAAACAGGCGCGGTATACTCTATACTGGCAGAAGAAGGAACAGGAAATCAGTGAGAAGATAAAGCAGATTAACGAACCCGTTTATTCTCGCAAACTGACAGAGGAGTTAACACATATCAAAGAAATTGAGATGGATCTCCCGGACTTTTTTTCCTATATTTCGGATGCAAGAGGGCTGCCGTTGGAGACACATCTGCAGACCAACTTTAGAGAACTGCGTGATATTATATATAGAGAAACTTCTGTTATGGTTATGTGAGGGGTACAAAGCAGCTATGGGAAAACCTGTAGCTGCTTTTTCTATGTCTTCTTTTGTGTCATAACTTGGACAAAGGTTCATATATTGAGATAAGGGGGAGTGCGGATGAGAAGTGAGGAGATCCTTTATATGTTTCCGGAATCATTACGGGACAGGTGGCGTATGGCGGCACAACAGGCCGAGCATCTGCAGGAAATCAGACTAAGGGTAAATGCGCCGGCGGCAGTGTTGATTGACCGGAAGGAATGGTTTGTAGATATAGACGGCAGTCTGGTGGACAGGCAGCCTGCTGCGGCACAGTATAGCGCGGAGAAGTTAGAAGCAATACTTAAACATTTGTGCCAGTATTCTGTTTATGCGTTTGCCGATGAGATTCGCCAGGGGTTTTTGACCATACAGGGAGGACATCGTATAGGTCTGGCCGGACAGGTGATTATGGAGGACGATAAACGGATACGTAATCTGAAATACATACGTTATTTAAATATTCGTATTGCACATGAGATCAAAGGCATCTCAGATCCGATTCTTCCTTATTTGTATGACAGTCAAGGGAAAGTGTGCAATACACTGCTGATTGCACCGCCTGGCTGTGGTAAGACGACCATGCTGCGGGATATGATCAGGAATTTTTCCAACGGAACCGGTTATGGAGTTGGTGTGAATGTCAGTGTGGTAGACGAGCGGTCAGAGATTGCAGGCAGTTATCTGGGTATTGCGCAGAATGACGTGGGAATACGCACAGATGTGCTGGATGGGTGTCCGAAAAGGGAAGGCATGATGATGCTGATTCGGGCTATGGCGCCGCAGGTGCTGGCAGTGGATGAATTGGGAAGTGAAGAGGATATACAGGCACTGCAGATGGCGAGTGGTTGCGGGTGCAGGCTGATTGCAACGATTCATGGCGGTTCTGTGGAAGAAATTCAATATAAAAAATACATGCGTAATGTCGTAGCAGACAGGCTTTTTGACAGGTATTTGGTGCTTACGAGGAGAAATGGCTGCTGTGAAGTGGAAGGAATCTATGACGGAGATGGAAAGCGATGTTTAAACTAATTGGTTTTTTTTGCATTTTAGTAGGGTGTATTGGGTGGGGGATTAGCAAGATTACGGAGGAGCAGAGCAGGATACGACACCTTAGGGAATTGATCCGTATCATTAAGAGAATGCAGGATGAGATCAGTTACGGCAAACATACGCTTCCGGAAATCTGTCTGATTCTCTCAGAATATTGCGACACGCTGTACCGACCGTATTTTCGTCAAGTTTATGAGCACATCAATCAGAGCGGGGGTGCAGAGCTTGACCGGATATGGGAAGAACATATGTGTCAATGCCTGCAGGACGCGCCGCTGACGAGGGAGGAAAGGGATATATTAATAGAATTACCGCAGAATCTTGGACTGCAGGAAGAAAAGTTACAGGCACAAAATATTGGACAATCTATGGATCTTTTGAACAGAAAATGCAGACTGGCGGAAGATGCTTATGATAACCGGGCTAAAATGCTGCTCAGCGTCAGCGTGCTGGCGGGAGTATTTCTGACAATTCTGCTGTTGTGACAGAAATACGTCAATTTGAAGGCAAAATTTTTCGAAAAGGCATTCCGGTATACGTACATCGCATTAAAAATACCGGTTGATATGTTAAGAGTGTAGACTACTTCAAAATGGAGGAAAAGATGAGCGTAAGCCTTATATTCAGGATAGCGGCGGTCGGTATCTTGGTCACAATATTAAATCAAGTTTTAAAACACAGCGGCAGAGAGGAACACGCTTTTCTCATCAGCCTCGCTGGATTAATTCTTGTTTTAACATGGATCATCCCTTATATATATGATCTGTTTGTAATGGTGCAGGATCTGTTTACGCTATAGGGTGTAACTGCCGGCATGAATTAGTGTGTCAGATAATAACAGATGTTTGACAAGCGGGGTGAAAACTGTGGAGATGGTCAAAATAGGGTTAGTGGGCATTATAGGGATTCTGCTTGCTGTGCCTTTGAGAAGCTATAAAGCGGAATACGGTATTTACATAGCGATTGCTGTTTGTCTGGTCATTTTCGGATATGCCATGCAGTATTTTACGGGGATCTTATCGGCAATGGAGAAGCTGCGGGGATATTTGAAAGATAACTATAGCTATTTGACGGTGCTTCTAAAAGCTGTCGGCGCTACTTATGCCTGTGAGTTCTGTGCGGGAATTTGTAAGGATGCAGGATACGGCGGCATTGCGGGACAAGTTGAGATGGTCGGCAAACTATATATTCTGTTGACAGGAATGCCTGTATTGATGGCGCTTCTCGAGAGTATCCAGTCTATTACCGGATAGAAGGATGCATACCAGAACGTCGGGAAAATGTCGGTGGAATCATGGATCGGAGCAGAAGGCAGTATTGTCAGAAAGGTGGGATAGAATTGGAAACCGGGGGAAGCAGTATCGCTTGGGAAGAGATGGGGATGGATGCCGTTACGCTGGATTTCAGGCAGCTTTTTCCGGAGTATACATTCGACGGCAAGATGGTCATGAGTCTGATTCTTCAGGGAAGGATATGGGATGCCATAAAGGAACTTGGAAGCGGAATCAGCGGCGCTTTTTCTTCCCATGCAGGAGAGATCAGGACTTTATTTGTAACCATTCTTATATTGGGAGTTGTGGCGGCATTGTTTGTCAATTTTGCCGATTTATTTCAGGACCATCAGGTATCGGATATTGCTTTTTATTTCGTGTATCTGCTGATGGTTGCCGTGCTTCTTAAGGCTTTTGCGAGCGGAGCGTCCATTGTACGTGAAATACTGGAGACAGTTACTACCTTTATGAAGCTGTATATTCCCACGTATATGATCGCGGTGGGAAGCGCCTCCGGCGTTGCCTCAGCTGCAGTGTACTACCAGATCTTATTATTTATTGTATATTTGATAGAATGGGGATATTTGACGCTTCTTATGCCGGCGGTATATGGCTATATGCTGCTGACGATCATCAATGGTGTGTGGATGGAGGAAAAGCTGTCTCTGTTGCTGGAGTTGTTTGACAAGGCGATCGGCGTCAGTCTTAAGGTTACAATAGGAATTATCACCGGTTTTAGCATTTTACAGGCAATGATATCGCCTGTTATAGATTCTTTGCAGTCCTCAGTTCTTAAGAAAGCAATATCCGCTATACCTGCGATCGGAGGGGTGACAGAAGGAATGTTTGAGATAGTAATGGGATCGGCAGTGCTCGTTAAGAACAGTATTGGTCTGTATATAACGCTGGTTCTGATCGTGTTGTGCTGTATTCCGATGCTGAAACTCCTGTTATTGGCGGGTGTAATCAAGGTCGGTGCCGCGCTGATCGGTATTGTCAGCGATAAGCGCATGACTAATTGTGCAAATCGTGTGGGAGACGGCAATATTATGTTGTTGAAGATTGCACTTTCTTCCATAGGTATGTTTGTGATTCAGATCGCAATTATTACCTATACCACAAGCGGAAGGATGTGATATTAAATTATGTTGGAAAGCATTAGGCAGATCGGCGTCTTTATGATTGTGGCCCAGACAGTGATGCATTTTGCTGCGAATGGACAGTATGAGAAGTATATGAAAATAATAGCAGGCGTTATAGTACTTCTGCTGTTTATCCGCCCGTTTATTTCGGGTTCTGACGGGCAGGTGATGAAATGGCAGGAGGAAATTACTCATATAATGGAACAAATTGAGGCGAGGAGCGAGGATTTCGGTAATATGGCGTATGAAGGCGGTTCGACGGAGGCGTTGGTAATCCGGCAGATCGAAGAGGAGATCACCCGTCGGCTGAATGAGACGGCGACCGGTCACGGCTGCCGTGTTGTGAAGACGACTATAGAACTGACCGGGCAGGCGAAGGGAGATTCAGTTATCAGTGAGGCGGGTGCGGGAGAATATGTTTTCGATCGTGTGCGGGTCACGGTACGAGATCAGTCGGGATC
>CAMWMS010000111.1 GCA_947175435.1 uncultured Lachnospiraceae bacterium
GTTACTAAGACTACGGAAACACCGCCCGGATCCTCGTCCTCTGCAAGCTGGGCTTCCTGTGACGAAATTTCCTTGGCTTTCTGCTTAGCTTCCTTCTTCTGTGCTTTCTGCTGTTCCTTTATCTTCTTACGTTCTTCTTTTAATCTCTTTTTTTCTGCCTTGGTATCCACCCCGACATTCAAAAGTTCGTCCGCCATTCTTACTCCCCTTTTCCACGCTGTCCGTAAGTATAACTGGTCAGTTCGTCCACCGCCTTGCCCTCCGCGGCATTCTCCTCTTTCACGAACTGGTCGAAGGCCTTCTCTTTAAGCCTCTCGTGCATCTTACGCTCCTGCATGATCTCCTGCAGCTTGAGTCTCGCCGCTTCCACGGCTTCCTCGGCCAATGCGACCTGTCCTCGCTGCACTTCTATCATTTCATCCATGATTAACATGGCATTTCTGTTATCTCTCAAGTCATTGACGCTCAGCGCGTCACTGCGCATCCTCCTGCCTTCTTCCAGATAAGCCTCTTTCCTGTCGATCAGCACTTGCAGCTTCTCTTCCTCCTCAAGCAGCCACATCTGTGCTCTGCCGAGCTCCATCTTCGCCTGATTTTCCAACTGATACTGGATATTCAGGATACTCTGCATCCTATATGCAAACTTCGCCATGACCGGTCACCCCTTACTCTGCAAAGAGCTCCCGCAACATATCTACAGCCTGCTCATAATCAAACTTATCGTTTACATCCTGCAAAAGGAACTCATTCACGGCATCGATCTTAGCGATGGCATAGTCGATCTTCGGATTGCTGCCGCTCTTATAGGCCCCGATATTGATCAGATCCTCCGCCTCATTATAGGTCGCCAGCACATTCTTAAGCTGCCCGGCCAGTCCTTTATGCTCTTTATTTACGATCTGTGACATACATCTTGAAATACTCTGCAGTACATCGATCGCAGGATAATGATTCTGATGGGCAAGTTTCCGGTTCAACATAATGTGTCCGTCCAGAATACTTCTGGCAGTATCCGTAATCGGCTCATTCATATCATCACCGTCTACCAGCACGGTATAAAGCCCCGTAATGGAACCGCGCTCAGCACAGCCTGCTCTCTCGAGAAGCTTCGGCATCTCCGAGTAAACGCTGGGCGGATATCCTCTGGATACGGGCGGTTCTCCGCTGGCCAACCCGATTTCTCTCTGCGCCATGGAAAAACGTGTAAGGGAATCCATCATAAGAAGTACATCCTTACCCTGATCCCTGAAATATTCCGCGATAGCGGTGGCAGTCTTGGCCGCCTTATTTCTCTCTAACGCCGCTTTATCGGAGGTAGCCACTACGACTACGGAACGCCTCATGCCTTCCTCACCCAAGTCACGCTCTATGAACTCACGCACTTCCCTGCCGCGCTCTCCGATCAGTGCAATCACATTGATGTCCGCCTTCGTATTGCGCGCAAACATACCCATCAAAGTAGATTTACCTACGCCGGAACCTGCGAAAATGCCGATACGCTGTCCTTTGCCCACAGTCATAAGACCGTCGATTGCTTTAACACCCAAGGGCAGCACTTCATCGATGATCTTCCTGCTCATGGCATCCGGCGGCAACGCTTCCACACTGTAAGGCGTTCCGTTCATATATTCGCCGTCCAGTCTGCCGAGACCGTCAAGTACCTTGCCGAGCAGCTCATCACTAACCGGCACCGTCAGAGGCTCTCCCGTGTTCTCCACGATACAGCCCAGTCCTATGCCATCCGTCTTACCGCAGGGCATGAGCAGAGTCTTACGCTCCTTAAACCCGACTACCTCCGCCATGATCGGCTGATACTCTTCATCCGTCGGGAAGATCCTGCACAGATCCCCAAGCTTAGCTTCCGGACCGGCTGATTCGATCGTCAGCCCGACCACATTCTCGACACGTCCCATTCTCTTAAAAAACGTATCGTCCGCTATTTTACTGTATTTATAAAAATTAATCATTGGATTTTTCAAAAGATAACACCCGCAATTTATTAGTCAGCGCCTGTAGCTGCGTGTCGATTCCACAGTCAAAGATACCGCCGTCTGTCTCAATCAGGCATGCTCCCTGTCCGAGCGCTATATCCTCGATGATCTCCACCATGCCCTTACCGGCAGTCGCTCCCGCCGTGAGTTCCTGCTTCTGCATATTGACAAAGGGATAATCTTCCTTGGAAACATGTACGATAAAGGTTCTGCTGCTCTCCACCCGTCTTAAGGTGGCATCAATCAAATGTACCAGAATATCTCTGTTATCAGCCAGTTCTATACCGAAAATATGGCTGTACACTTCCGTGATCGTATCAATGAATCTCGGTTCCAGATTCTCGATCATCCGGTCGTATTCTTCTTCGAGCTGCCGCTTCTCGGCAAGCAGTGCCTGCCTCATATCCTCCATCTCAGCCATAGCCTGCTGATGACCCATGTCATAGCCCTGTCTGTTGCCTTCCTCTATCGCCTGGCGGCGCTGCCTCTCGATCTCCTGCTCAGCCGCCTCTCTCATTTCATCGATCTGCGCCTGCGCATCATCGATCATTTCCTGTGCCTGCGCTTTGATCTCCTCAAGATCGGGGCCTTTATCCTGTGTCTGCACTTTGATGATAGCGCCCTCCGCACCTTCCGCATGATCGGCCAGAAGTGCGTCGATCTCTTCTCCGCCGAGTCCGCTCACAAATTCAACTTCCCCGTCTTCATCTTCTTCTCCATAACCCACAGGCGCATTCAATCTTGACTGTCTGAGTGCCTCCAATTCCTCGATTCTGCTCTCCATGCGGGCATTGCTGTCAATTATACATTTCTCATCGTTGGATACTACAACCCAACTGGATTTATACAAATTCCTAGACAATGATCTCGTCACCTCCACCTCTGGAGATAACAATTTCTGCGGAGTCTTCCAGTTTTCTGATAATATTTACGATCTTCTGCTGTGCTTCCTCTACATCCTTCATACGTACAGGTCCCATAAATTCCATGTCCTCCTTGATCATAGCGCTGAGACGCTTGGACATGTTATTAAAGATCGCAGTCTGTACCTCTTCATTGGATCCCTTCAGGGCGATCGCCAGATCACCGTTATCCACATCACGCAACACACGCTGGATCGCTCTGTCGTCCAGGAGCAGAATATCCTCGAAGACGAACATCTTCTTTCTGATCTCGTCCGCCAGTTCCGGCTCTTCGATTTCCAATGTCTCCATGATATGTTTCTCTGTACCACGGTCTACCGTATTCAAAATCTCTACGACAGCATCCACACCGCCGATAACCGTGTAATCCTGATTGACCAGAGATGCCACTTTCGATTCCAACACTTTCTCCACTTCCTTGATCACGTCCGGACTGGTTCTGTCCATGACGGCAATACGCTTCGCCACATCCGCCTGTCTGTCCGGCGGAAGCGCCGATAAGATGAGCGCTGACTGCGATGCCGACAGATACGACAAGATCAGGGCAATTGTCTGGGGATGCTCATCCTGAATAAAGTTAAGCAACTGCGTTGCGTCTGTTTTTCTCACAAACTCGAAAGGCTTAACCTGCAGAGATGCCGTCAGTTTGCCGATTACATCCATAGCCCTCTCGGAACCGAAGGACTTCTCCAAGACTTCCTTCGCATAGTTGATACCGCCCTCCGCAATATACTGCTGTGCCAGACAGATCTGATAAAACTCGCTAATCACATCATCTTTCATCTGTGGTGTGATGTTTCTGGTATTAGCGATCTCCAGCGTCAGTTCTTCTACTTCCTCTTCCTTCAAATGCTTAAAGATCGATGCTGATTTCTCCGGTCCCAGAGCGATCAATAAAACCGCCGCTTTCTGGACTCCGCCTGTCAGCTTTTCCTCAGCCGCCTTTGCCATTTATCCTACCCCCAGTCTTCGTTCAGCCAGTTGCGCAGCAGATTCGCCACCGCTTCCGGATTCTCGTCCACAAATTTATTGATCAGTCTTCTCTCCTCCGACTCATTCTCAAGCGGAATATCCGCTAACTGTGTTTCAGGCGTAGACTGCAAAAGCGTCTCGACTGCCAATTCTTCCTCTTCGTTCTCGTGTTTCTCTCCACGCATACTTCTGAGCACTACGAACGCAAGCAGCGCCAAAATTACAACAATCAGAATAATCTGCAGGATATCCGTTGCCGTAATATTAGAACCTTCTGCATCAAAGAACAGATTCTCACTATACGCCACCAACGAAATGCTGCCTGTTGATATACCAGTAGCATTAGAAACCGCCGCATAGAAATCCTCTTCTACATCTATTTTAGTACGTTCCGCATGAGCCAGCTTGTATTCTTCCCATGTAACACCATCCAGCTCTCCCTGAGTCCTCACGTCCTCTTCTCTGATAATATTGTATTTGATTAAAGATGCCGTTAAGGAAGACTGACTATAGTCAATCAGTCCCGCAGGTGTCTCAGTCGTAATGATCTCCTCATTCGGGAGATAATCCCTCGACTCCTCAGATTGTGTGGAAGAAGAATTGCCGTTATCATCCAGCACATATGTAGTATCATCGTCATTGGAATCCGTTCCGGGAATTCCGCCCACATTGCTTGTATTTTCCATATTGAAAATATCTTCATGTGCGGTCATACCCTCCGTCCGGCCGTCCGGTGCGGAATAATTATGATTCGTCCTCTTAGTGGTAGAGAAATCAAGC
Organism: uncultured Lachnospiraceae bacterium; assembly: GCA_947175435.1. GTDB lineage: Bacteria > Bacillota > Clostridia > Lachnospirales > Lachnospiraceae > UBA3282. The sequence goes on from CAMWMS010000111.1 coordinate 4,667, forward strand.
ACCAGATTGGTCGCCACCTCTACATTGTCAAATTCCTTCGTACCGAGCAGTACTCTGCGTACCTCGCTGATCAACCGCTTCTCCGCCTCTGATTTCACGGAAAGCTGCGCGTTGGCGGCGCCGGATACCGTATAATTATCATCACCGCTGAACAGCATATTGCCCTCGCTGTCCGTGATCACGATGTTGTTCGTCGTTTCATTGCCGATCGCCGTTGCAATCGCGCGGGCCAGATACGCCGCATTGTCCGTATTAAACTCATCTTTCAGTTCCAGCTGCACCCATGCGGATGACTCTGCCCCCGAATCAAGCAGTGTACCGCCGTCCTCCGGAATGTTGAGTTTCACGACCGCGCTCTTAACCGCCGTAAACTTGGAAATCATGTCCTTAGCCAGATATTCCTGTAAGTACACTACATATTTCTTCTGTTTATCAGATTCTGTGGTGGAAAAGCTTCCGTCCGTCACATTCTCGATTCCGTAGCTTGCCGCCTTGATATTATTCGCGCCCAGAAGCAGATTCGCATCGGACAGCTGTTCCTTAAGGATCTTGATCATAAGACCGTCATCCGAAACCGTGTAGGTCATCCCCTCACCTTCCAGCAGATCCCTCACTTCCGCCGCTTCCTTCGTGGTCTCACACTCCCGTAACAATACATACTTGGGCTGCGTCAGCATGGACACGACAAATACGATCGCTATGATTACCACTGCGACCCCGCTTACGATCAGCGTCTTTTGTTTCGCCGTAAACCGGTTCCACCATTCCAGCAGCCGGTTCCCCAATTCTTTTAACTTCTCTAACAATTTATCCACAGCAACTCATTCTCCTTCAGTCTTCCCTTATACCCTTACCTGTTCAAAACGCACACCGATCCGTCCGTCTGCTCCCCACAGCCGCTAGATCTGCATATTGATAAGTTCTTTATAAGCATCCAAAAGTTTATCCCTGATTGCAACCGTATACTGCAAAGCTGTAGATGCCTTCTGCAGGGCAATACTTAAGTCGTGCGTGTTCTCGGTCTCACCGAGCGCCCATTTGATCTTCTCGTTCTCCGCATCCGACAGATAATCATTCGTCGTAACCAGATTGTCGATAGCGGTATGTAACAGATTGTCAAAGCCCTGATCCGCATATGATTCAGGCTTATTGGTTGCAGCCGTCTTGGCAACATCCTTAATCGCTCCCGAAGACACATTATAAAGTTCTGTAATATCCAAAGCCATTTTCTTCCCTCCGTACACAAACCCTTATATTATATTCTCTTCACTAGCTGTTAAGCATATTTAACCCTGTAGTCGCGATATTCTTGCTGGCTTCAAACGCTGTCGCATTCGCCTGATAAGCGCGGCTTGCATCGATTAAGTTCGTCATCTCCGTAATTGTACTCACATTCGGATAATGAACATAACCGTTCTCATCGGCGTCCGGATGAGACGGATCATACACAATATTGCCTTCCGTCCATTTGTCTTCGTATACACCCGTCACCTTAACTCCCGTTCCCGAGTAACGATCCGTCGCCCGGTTCAACACCTGTCTAAAGGGCGTCTGAGAATTCTTCTCCTCAAAAACAACCACTTTCCTGCGATAGGGGCTGCCATCCTCGGTACGAGTCGTATTCGCATTCGCTATATTCTGAGATATCGTATCCATACGAAAACGTTCCGCTGTCATACCGGTTGCATTGATATCAAAGGCCGTAAACATTCCCATAGTCAATTCTCCTTCTATTTCATAACTGCCTGCAGATTCTTAAATTCCTGATTCACTGCCAGCTCCAGTCCCTGATATACCACCTGGTTCTTGGCAAGATATACGCCCTCCGTATCGGGGTCTACATTATTGCCGTCAATACGGTATGAAAAACCTGAATAGTCCGTGTATGTAATAGGTTTCAGGCGGTTCAGCTTCACATCCGCCACCTTGGCATCCATACTCTTGTATCTGGAGCTGCGAAGTGCCTTGGCAAGCTGCGTCTCAAAGTTTATATCCTGTCTCTTGTAACCCGGTGTGTCGGCATTGGAAATGTTATTCGAGATGGCATCGTTACGAAGCCATGCTGCGTCCATCGCCTTGTCCAGCACATTGACATAGTCAAAAACATTGGTATTAGCTAGGGTACTCATAATCATACTCCTCCCACATTAATAGAATCCATATTCCATTATAAATAATTTATCAAAAATTACAAGGTTTTTCGATTCATTTTCACAAATTCCCAATTCTGTGTCACCAAAAAAGGATTTACCATCTGACGAGACGCCTCTGTGTAAATCCTTTTACATTCTAATATCTTCCCTGTTCTTTTAATTTTTCCACTTCATCAAAGACTACATCGTTAAGCACTTTGATATAAGTCCCCTTCATCCCCGACGAACGGGATTCGATCACGCCTGCACTCTCAAACTTACGCAACGCATTAACGATTACGGAGCGTGTGATTCCTACCTTATCCGCAATCTTGCTGGCTACTAAAATACCTTCCATGCCTCCCAGTTCGTCGAAGATATGAGTAATCGCTTCCATCTCCGAGAAAGACAGCGTGCCGATGGCTGATTTCACCACTGCAATCTTGCGATTCTCCTCGGCACTCTCCTCACTCACCGCCCGGAGCATTTCAAGTCCTACTACCGTAGTACCATACTCGCACAGGATAATGTCATCAATATCATACTGCTCATTGCATTTATAAAGGAAGAGGGTTCCCAGTCTCTCTCCCGATATCTCGATGGGAGTGATCACCGCCCGGAATTTCTTCGTGTCGATACTCTCGAAGCCCAACGTTTCCAGATTAACATTTTCTTTCGTGGATAACACCGTCAGTAGTCTCTCATTCAGCATGGGATCGATAAATCCGCCCACATGATCTACGATCAGCTCCGTGATGGATTCCACGCTGTCCAGATCTCCGATTCCAAGCACCTTACCTTTTCTGCTGATCACCAGCACATTGGAGATCAGTATTTCCTTAAGTACATCACAGATATCGTTGAAAACAACCTTGCCCGAATTATTATTGTGCAGGAGTTTTCCGATTTTCCTTGTTTTATCTAACAACTGAACGCTGCTCATTTTCTTACTCCTTATATTTAAGCTGTTGTGAATAAATTGAGCTTCGCTCAATTGCGAGCTTCGCTTCGCGAACTCGTGCATGAACGATCAATTTCCTATAATATAAGATAATTTTATCACAACATTTTAGCATTATCAATGTATTTTCAATACATTTTGTTCAGTTTGTCCGCAATTCGGCTTCCCCAGACGAAATTATCTGACGGTTCCCCGGCTTTCTTCTGCGACCGTACCTGTGCAGGTCAAACTCTCAGTCTGCACGCTGCGCCTCCGCCTTCGGCAAATCCTTGATAAATCCGCAGTTCTCATCAGAACATACGAGCTTATTTCCTTTTTGTAGCAAAATGGAACCACAGCGGTCACAACGGTCGTTCACCGGCTTCTGCCACACCATGAAATCACACTCCGGATTATCGATACATCCATAATACTTCCGGCCTTTCTTGGTCTTCTTTAAGACGATGTCCTTACCGCATTTCGGACACTCCACACCGATCTTCTCGAAATATGGCTTCGTGTTGCGGCATTCCGGGAATCCCGGACAAGCCAGGAATCTGCCATGAGGCCCGTACTTAATGACCATCTGTCTGCCGCAGACATCACAAAACTCATCCGAAAGTTCATCGGCGATCTCAACCTCCTCCAACTCCTTCTCCGCTTTATCCACAGCCTCCGACAGATCGGGATAGAAGTTAGCCACTACCGTTTTCCACTTCACATTCCCCTCTTCCACGCCGTCTAAGAGCGCTTCCATGGTCGCCGTAAAATTCACGTCCACAATAGACGGGAACGCTTCTTTCATCATATTGTTCACCACTTCGCCCAACTCCGTCACGTAAAGATTCTTATTTTCTTTAACGATATACCGTCTGGCAAGAATCGTGGTAATCGTGGGCGCATAGGTACTGGGACGCCCGATCCCCAATTCTTCCATAGCTCTCACAAGAGAGGCTTCCGTATAGTGAGGCGCCGGCTGTGTAAAATGCTGCTTCTCATCCAACCCAATCAGGGATAATTTCGTATCACCTGTTATCCCTTTCATCAGTGTATTATTCTCTTCCTTCTCATCATCCTCGGTATACACACTCATAAAGCCGTCGAATTTCACCTTGGATGCCGCCACCGTAAACCTTTGCCCTGCCGCATCGATCTTAACCGATGTTGTCTCATAGACCGCCGATGCCATACGGCTTGCCACGAAACGTTTCCAGATTAACTGATAGAGTCTGAACTGATCCCTGGACAGGGACTCCTTGATCTCAAGCGGCGTCCTGCTGATATCCGTAGGACGTATCGCTTCGTGAGCGTCCTGTATCTTCTGCTTACTGCTTGATCCCTGCTCTGTGTCCGCAGCATACGCTTCACCGTATCCGGCAGTGATAAACTCCTTTGCAGCCGCTTCCGCTTCCGCAGACACTCTGGTGGAATCTGTACGCAGATAGGTAATGATACCCACCGTACCGTTGCCTTTGATGTCTATGCCCTCATACAACTGCTGTGCCAGCCGCATCGTCTTCTGCGTCGAGAAATTCAATACCTTGCTGGCCTCCTGCTGCAGCGTGGATGTGGTAAACGGCAGAGGAGATTTCTTCACTCTCTCCCCGTTCTTCACAGACGAGACACGGTATTCGGCACCCTCTAGTTTCTTTCTGATCTCTTCCAGTTCCTCCTTCGAGGCGATCGTCTTCTTCTCATCAACCGTACCATAATATTTGGCAAGCAGCGGTTTCTTCTCACCCTCCACCGCGAAGGAAGCCTCCAGTGTCCAATACTCCTCCGGAATAAAAGCATTGATCTCGTCTTCCCTATCACAGATGATCCGAAGCGCCACAGACTGTACGCGTCCGGCACTCAGGCCCCTCTTAACCTTTGCCCACAGAACCGGCGATATCTTATAGCCCACCATACGGTCCAGACAGCGACGCGCCTGCTGGGCATCCACCAGATCCATGTCGATCTCTCTGGCATGTTTTAAGGATTCTTTAACCGCGCTTTTTGTGATTTCGTTAAAGGTGATACGATATACCTTCTTATCCTCTAATTTAAGCGCCGCGAGCAGGTGCCACGAAATAGCCTCCCCCTCGCGGTCGGGGTCTGTTGCAAGATATACC
>CAMWMS010000112.1 GCA_947175435.1 uncultured Lachnospiraceae bacterium
TGAGATCATTCTGCAGGAAGCGGGTATTAAGGCAGAGCGTATTCAGGTGACGGATTTATGTACCTGCCACAACAGTGAATATTTATTTTCCCACAGGGCAAGTCATGGTATGAGAGGTAATCTGGGTGCGTTTCTTGGTCTTCTCCCATGAATGCAATGGCAATAAAAATAAGGTGAAATACGGAAGATATAACAATGCAGACATCTTAAGAAAAGCTTAAAGGATTTCCCATCTTTTTCTTTAGGTTTTCATGGTGTAATAAGACAAAGACATGAAGTTATACTAGGGCTGCAAAAAGCGCACAAACGAGGGCGGAGGTGACAACATGGCGAATATTTTGGTGTGCGATGATGACAAGGAAATTGTGGATGCGATAGAGATCTATCTGTTACAGGAAGGATATACGATTTTTAAGGCTTATGACGGAGAGCAGGCGATTAGGATTCTTAAGGAGCAGCAGATTCATTTGTTATTGATTGATATTATGATGCCGAAGTTAGACGGTATCCATGCCACATTGAAGATCAGGGAGTATTCCAGTATCCCGATCATTATCCTGTCGGCGAAGTCGGAAGATAATGATAAGATACTCGGTCTCAATATCGGAGCGGATGATTATGTAACGAAACCTTTTAATCCGTTGGAACTGGTAGCGAGAGTGAAGTCTAATTTAAGAAGATATACGACACTTGGTAATCTGAATACGGATAACAATGCTCTTTTCCAAGTAGGTGGCTTGTGTATCAATGATGATACCAAGGAAGTGATGGTGGACGGAGAGAATGTAAAACTGACCCCGATTGAGTACAATATCCTTCTACTGCTGGTGAAGAACTGCGGCAGGGTATTCTCGATCGACCAGATCTATGAAAGTATTTGGAACGAGGAAGCGATCGGGGCCGATAACACGGTTGCGGTACATATCAGACACATTCGTGAGAAGATTGAAATCAATCCGAAGGAGCCGAGATACCTTAAGGTAGTGTGGGGAGTCGGCTATAAGATTGAGAAGCAATAGAACAGAGCGTATGAGTCGAGATCCTGTGTGACGGCATGGGATATATGGTTAGTGGAATGGAGTAAAGATGGGAAAAGAGAAAAAAGAAAAAAAGAAAAAGGCACCCCAAAAGGCGAACCTTGCGCTTAGAACAATGTTGCGCATCGTACAGCACCTGTGTTTGGGGATCATGGTTCTTTCTATGATCGTGGTGGTGTGCAGCTCCACAATCATAGTGCAGGGATTCAGGGGGATTTATAAGTTCAGTATATACGCGCAGGATAAGAACCGTGCATATGAGGAATCCGATATTTTTAACAGTATTTTCGGATATGCGGCGGCGGATATTATCCGCTGCGGAGTCGTCAGCAGTCAGCTTGAGACGGATGGTGAGTTTGACGGCGGCAGAGTGATAGATGTCACGGCATACAATTATCGTGACATCGGGTTGCCGGAGCAGTATGTGACGGCGGATTACAGACTGGAAGACCTGTTGAAATGGGCGAACTACGGGTTTGAATGGTCATCTTCGGAGATGACAAGAGAGCAGGCAGAGAATTTTCTGGCTGATAGGACGCGGTTGACGCGTGTGGATTCCAAGAGTAAATATTATAATACCTCGGATGCCAGTTATCTGAAATCCGATATAGACAGTTATACATATGTGAATGACGTATCGGCAAATCGGTTGTGGGTGGAAACGGATGACTATGACGGCTTTGTAGATGGGTATCAATCACAATACGGCGCCGTAAACACGACGGATATTATAGTATCTGATTCGGTAAGCAAATACGAAGAGCAGGATGAAGAGAGTGGAACGGGAAGCTATAGTATTATGGTTAATCGCTATAAGACAGTAGAAGGGAAGAATCTGGAAGAGTATGTTTCAGACTGGGATATCTACTATGATCTTTGCCATAATGTACAGAATGCCGCAAAAAGTTTGTCTTATAACTACAGAGAATATTTGGATTACAAAGAGTATTACGGACGTAAGAACTCCAATGTACGTTATCTGATCATGAAGACTGTAGGAGATAAGACGCAGATATACAGTAATCTGGAGGACGGGCAGGAGACGGAGAATATTATAGAGTACATGGGTATGACCGGCGATGCGGATGGCGAGCTTTTACGTAATGTGGGCAAATATATTTACTATAGTCCGGCAGATATGATCTATCAGACCAACACTACCATCGCGGAAGAGACGATTCGTAAGATACTGCAGGATTACGATTATGCTTATCCTGAGACGGTCAAGATTTGGATGAGTGTAGATACTGCTTATCCGGCCAGTGATGCATTTAAACAAGGCGCGGCAGGGTTTGAAAATTATCTGCCCTATTTCGATCAATGTATTGTGGCTGCTATTTTGGCATGTGCATTGTATCTGGTCCTGTTATTTTACTTGACAGCCGTGACGGGGAAAGATGTGGATGCAGAGGGAAAACCGTATATTCGCCTGCAGTCCTTTGACAGAGTACCTACGGAAGCGGCACTGTTGATTGCCGGAGGTGTCGCTGTTCTGGCAGTCTGGGTTATGATCGTTGCGGCGGAATTAACTGACATAGATCCGACAGACATTGCGGAAATGGCTGACAGACTACATGAGGAGCAGTGGCTCATGGTGTCCATAGCGGCAGGGGTGTTTGCGGTAGATGTTATTGCGATGTTTTTCTTCTACAGTCTGGTCAGAAGAATCAAGGCGAGCACACTGTGGAGTAACAGCTATCTGCGCAGGATTATGCATAAGATAAAGCGGTTTGCATGGACAGTGTATGACAATGGACATATTATGACCAGGACATGGGTTCCCTACGGAATATTCCTTGTGTTCAATTTCCTAATGCTGATATTGGCTTTTTCCGGCAGAGGATTTAGCAGGGGTATTGCGCTGCTTATCGCGGTGATATTAGATATGTTTATTGGAAATCTGCTATATCGCAATGCTAAGGAGCAGCAGGAGATCGTCAAGGGTATAGAGACCATTGCAGGCGGACAATTGGAACATCAAGTGAGGACGGATAATCTGCACGGCGATAATCTGACATTGGCACATTCTGTGAACAGTATCGGAAACGGGATCAAGGAAGCTGTGGAGATCAGTATGAAAGATGAGCGTATGAAAGCGGATCTGATCACCAACGTCTCACATGATATTAAGACGCCGCTCACCTCCATAATCAATTACGTGGATCTTATTAAACGGGAACAGGTGGATAATGAGAAAGTTCAGAATTACATCAGAGTACTTGATGAAAAGTCTCAACGCCTAAAGCAGTTGACTGATGATCTGGTAGAGGCGAGCAAGATCACATCGGGCAACATAAGCCTGCATTTTGAGAAGATCAATTTAACGGAACTGATGAATCAGACGATAGGGGAGTTTTCCGAGAAGTTTGAGGAGAAAAACTTAACCACAATCATGAACGTTAATGTGCCAAATGCCGTGATTGAGGCGGACAGCCGCAGAATATGGCGGGTGATTGAGAATCTGTTTAACAATATCTTTAAGTATGCGATGGAGGGAACCAGAGTTTATCTGACGATATCCGGCATACCGCTTGATAAGGAACATATAGAAGTATCGATCAAGAACATTTCGGCCACGCCGCTCAACTGTAATCCGGAGGAATTAACGGAGCGGTTTATCAGGGGAGATGAATCGAGAACAACAGAGGGAAGCGGTTTGGGATTGTCGATCGCGAAGAATCTGACGGAAGCGCAGAGAGGTACCTTTGAAATTCAGCTGGATGGGGATCTTTTTAAGGTAATACTGACATTCCCGTTAGCGGAGACGTAAATTTCAAATTATAACAAATCGAACAATGCTTGATTGCGATGCTTCACAAACTCGAAATAAACGTAAGATTTTGCAAAAAAATGCCCGGCTCCATATGGAACCGGGCATTTCATAAATTTCTAGAGATCCAGACTGCTCATCTCGCGGTTATTATACTTGGCGAGAATCTTGTGAATCTTATCGGTAGGTGTATAGATGTTGCCCATCGATGCATCATGATTCATGAAATCTATAATGGAAGCTATGAATTTACTCATGTCCGCCTCCACATAATATGTCTTGTCCTTTAACATGGGCGGCTGATAGCAGAGATTCGTGGTGACAATTCTGTCAAAGTAGCACTTCTCATATGCTTCGTCAAAAGTGTCCAGACCGTTTGTAAAAAGTCCGAAGGTACAACAGATAAAGACACGTTTGGCGTTCATTTTCTTTAACTGTTTCGCGGTATCGATCATGCTGCCGCCGGAGGAGATCATGTCGTCAATGATGATGGCATCTTTGCCGTCTATGTTGTCGCCTAAGAATTCATGCGCTACGATCGGGTTCCTGCCGTCAATGATGGTAGAGTAGTCCCGACGCTTATAGAACATGCCCGTGTCTACACCAAGTACGTTGGCAAAATATACGGCACGGTCAAGAGCACCCTCATCCGGACTGATCACGATAGTATGTTCTTTGTCGATAATAAGATCTTTCTCCGTGCGGAGCAGAGAACGTATGAACTGATAGGGCGGGGTAAAATTATCGAAGCCCCTGATCGGAACGGAGTTCTGTACCCTGGGATCATGTGCATCGAATGTGATGAAATTAGACACCCCCATATCCATCAGTTCTTTAATCGCGTAGGCACAGTCTAAGGATTCCCGACCGTTTCTTTTGTGCTGTCTTCCTTCATAGAGAAAAGGCATGATTACACTGATTCTGTGTGCCTTGCCGTTGATTGCCGAGATGATTCTTTTGAGATCCTGATAATGATCATCGGGAGACATATGGTTGATAAAACCGTTCATTTTATATGTAATACTGTGGTTACAGACATCCGTCAGAATGAAGATATCTTTGCCTCTGATAGAGGATGTAAGCACACCTTTGGCTTCTCCGCTTCCGAATCGGGGACATTCCGCCTCCATAAGATAATTTTCTTCCATATATCCATGAAAAGCGGGGTCTTTTTTGAAACTGTTATCCAGACTCTTGCGGAAATCCACCAGATGACTGTTTACTTTCGTTGCCAGTGGAAGGGCGGCCTGGGTAGTAAGCAGTTTGACCGGAGCCACCGGCATGGCGTGTTTGAGTTCTTCTGTATTAGGCATGATACCCTCCTATACGCTACACTGATTGGTCATATACTGACATTTATTTTATAACATTATGCTAGTGACACGTCAAGGAAATTCTAGTAAAATAGTATGAAGAGATTTTCTAAGGCATCTGAGGAACGCTGCCTAAGAAAATCTAAAGCTTCATACTGGAGAAATGCCCAAAATGCAGGCATTTCTCCGCGTGAATTAGACTAGTTGAAGGAGAAGCGCAGTGAAAGAAATACAGCATGTCATCCGGAGTATAGAGAATGGTTCCATTGCGGAGGAACTGGGTATTGAGTCGGGGGATGTTCTGCTTGCCATCAATGGCAGTGGGATCGAAGATATCTTTGACTATCAGTATCTGACGCAGGATGAATATATAGAGATGCTGATCCGCAAGAAGAACGGGGAAGAGTGGCTTCTCGAGATTGATAAGGATTATGATGAAGATCCGGGTATTATTTTTGAGAACGGATTGATGGACGAGTATCGATCCTGTCATAATAAATGCATTTTCTGTTTTATAGATCAGATGCCGAAGGGGATGAGAGAGACACTCTATTTCAAGGATGATGATTCCAGACTTTCTTTTCTGCAGGGCAATTATGTGACACTGACCAATATGTCGGATGAGGATATCGAGCGGGTGATCAGGTACCATCTGTCTCCTATTAATATTTCTTTTCAGACCACGAACCCACAGCTGCGCTGCATGATGTTAAATAACCGATTCGCAGGACAGGCGCTTGAGAAAGTTCGGAAGCTGTATGACGCGGGCATTACCATGAACGGGCAGATTGTATTGTGTAAGGATATTAATGACGGGGCAGAGCTGGAACGAAGCATATCGGATCTGGTCGCATACCTGCCGCACTTGGAGAGCGTGTCAGTGGTGCCGGTAGGGCTTTCTAAGTATCGGGACGGGCTTTATCCGCTGAAGCCTTTTGAAAAAGAGGATGCCAAGCAGGTTATAAGCTGTATACACGGATGGCAGCAGAGATTATATCGGGAACACGGCACACATTTTATACATGCATCCGATGAGTGGTATGTACTGGCGGAAGAAGAGCTGCCTGGGGCGGAGAACTATGACGGCTATCCGCAGCTTGAAAATGGCGTAGGTATGCTCAGGCTGCTCTTGGATGAATTTGAGGAGACGATGGCGCAGGTTGCGGGCGAGAAGTCAGAGTATGCCGGATGCGGCGGGGAACTGTCGTTAGTGACGGGGAAGCTGGCGTATCCCTTTATTTCATTTATGGCGGAGCAGATGATGGGATGTTTTCCGCAGTATCATATCCATGTCTATGCGATAACAAATGATTTCTTCGGTGAGCAGATTACCGTGTCCGGACTTCTGACGGGACAAGACATGATCAGGCAGCTTCAGGGAAAGAAACTGGGCGACAGGATCCTGCTTCCGCAGAATGTGCTGCGCAGCGGGGAGGATTATTTTTTGGATGATGTTACGGTGCAAGACATGGAAAAGGCTTTACAAGTACAGGTAGATATTGTAAAATCAAGCGGGTATGAGTTTGTGCATACTGTGCTTGGAAAATGATAAAGCGTAATAAGTGTATGGAGATACATTGTATATTAGGCTGTTGGCTATGGCAATGTCGTGAAACGGAGCAGACATATGAGTAAGAAAAGAAAGCCGATCGTGGCGGTGGTAGGAAGGCCGAATGTTGGCAAATCCACACTGTTCAATGCATTGGCAGGTGAGAATATATCGATCGTTAAAGATACGCCGGGTATTACAAGGGATCGCATTTATGCGGATGTCTCATGGCTGGATATGAATTTTACGTTGATCGATACAGGCGGTATCGAGCCGGATAGTAAAGATATCATTCTCTCGCAGATGAGGGAACAGGCGCAAATTGCCATTGATACGGCGGATGTGATCATTTTTATGGTGGATGTGAAGCAGGGGCTGGTGGATGCGGACTCCAAAGTGGCGGATATGCTTAGGCGGTCGCAGAAACCGGTGATTCTGGCAGTTAATAAAGTAGATGATTTCAATAAATACATGGCGGATGTATACGAGTTTTATAATCTGGGAATCGGAGAACCGTATCCGATCTCTTCCGTCAACAAACTGGGTTTCGGCGAGCTGCTGGATGAGGCGGCTTCTTATTTCGACCGGGAAGCAGCGGCGGAGGAAGAAGACGAACGTGTTAAGATTGCTATCGTAGGGAAACCGAATGTTGGGAAATCCTCGATTATCAATCGGCTGATCGGTGAAAACCGCGTGATCGTATCCGATATTGCGGGTACCACACGGGATGCCATTGATACAGAGATTACCCATAACGGCAGGGAGTATGTCTTTATCGATACTGCAGGACTGCGCAGAAAGAATAAGATCAAGGAAGAGCTGGAGCGGTATATGATCATTCGTACCGTTGCGGCGGTGGAACGTGCCGATATCGTCGTGCTTGTAATCGATGCCACTGAGGGTGTGACGGAGCAGGATGCCAAAATCGCCGGAATAGCGCATGACCGTGGCAAGGCGACGATCATAGCGGTGAATAAGTGGGATGCCATCGAGAAAGACAATAAGACTGTAAATGAGTTTACGCAGAAAGTAAGACAAGTACTTTCTTTTATGCCCTATGCGGAGATCATGTTTATCTCGGCGGTGACGGGACAGCGGCTGCCGAAGCTGTATGACATGATTGACGTGGTAAACGAAAATCATTCCATGCGCGTGGCGACGGGGGTGCTCAATGAGATCATGGCGGAAGCGGTAGCTTTGCAACAGCCGCCTTCCGATAAGGGCAAGCGTCTGCGCCTGTACTATATTACACAGGCGGCGGTGAAACCACCCACATTTGTGATCTTTGTCAATGATAAGGAACTTATGCATTTCTCTTATACGCGATATTTGGAGAATCAGATCAGAGAAACTTTCGGATTTAGAGGAACGCCGTTTAAGTTTATTATAAGAGAGAGAAAGGAAAACAAGTAAAAGTGGAACGGATAATTTGTTTGGTGATCGGATATGTGCTCGGAATGTTTCAGACGGCATATATCTACGGAAAACTGCACGGAATTGATATCAGAGACTATGGAAGCGGCAATGCGGGTACGACCAACACCATGCGGGTGCTGGGGACGAAGGCAGGATTACTGGTACTTCTCTGTGACATTGTAAAATGTATTCTGGCGGTGGTAGTGACAGACCTGATTTTTGGAGAGTCGCATCCGGATATGCTGTATCTGCTCAAAATCTATGCGGCTACAGGTGCGATTTTAGGACATAACTTTCCTTTTTATCTGCACTTCAAAGGCGGTAAGGGAATTGCGGCCACGGCGGGTATGATTCTTTCGTTTCATCCGTACCTGATTCCGATGGGCGTTATACTGTTCTTCGGAGCATTCTTCACGACCCATTATGTATCGTTGGGATCGCTGTTGGTGTATGCGGGCTTCTTTATTGAACTGATCGTGCTGGGGCAGATGGATATCTTCGGAATGCCGCAGAATCTGCTGATCGAGATGTACGTCATAGCGGGTGTGCTTACGGTCATGGCATATTATAAGCATAGAGGCAATATTAAGAGGCTGCTTAGCGGGACAGAGCGCAAAACTTATCTGACGCATAAGAATAAAGATGAACAGGGCGTACAGAACGAAGCCGGTAAAGCAGATCAACCTGAACAGAAATCATAATAATTGCTGACATGAAAAGAAAATCGGGAGGAAAAACAAATGGCTGATATCAGTATCATCGGCGCCGGAAGCTGGGGAACTGCATTGGCGCTTCTTCTACATAAGAATGGACATCATGTGACGGTATGGTCGATCATGGAAGCGGAGATCAAGATGCTTCAGAACGAGCACGAGCACAAAGATAAGCTGCCAGGGGTGAAATTGCCTGAGGATATGGAGTTTACTACCGATCTTGAGGCAGCCGTAACGGGCAGGGATGTATTGGTGTTGGCAGTGCCGTCTCCCTATACGAGAGGTACGTCGCACAACATGCAGCCTTATGTGAAGGAAGGGCAGCTTATCGTGAATGTAGCGAAGGGCGTCGAAGAGAATACGCTGCTTACATTATCACAGATTATCGAAGAGGAAATTCCGCAAGCGGAAGTGGCTGTTTTGTCGGGGCCGTCTCATGCGGAAGAAGTAGGGCGCGGCATACCGACAACCATTGTGGTGGGTGCTAAGAAGAAGGCAACAGCAGAATATTTACAGAACATATTTATGAGCGACGTGTTTCGTGTCTATATCAGTCCCGATGTGTTAGGGATTGAGCTGGGGGCAGCGCTTAAGAATGTGGTGGCGTTGGCGGCGGGTATCGCTGACGGCTTAGGATATGGGGACAACACCAAAGCGGCGTTGATTACCAGAGGTATTACGGAGATTGCCAGACTGGGTGTAGCTATGGGCGGCAGGTTTGAGACTTTCTGTGGACTGACCGGTATCGGGGATCTGATCGTCACCTGTGCTTCCGTGCACTCCCGTAACAGACGGGCCGGCATGCTGATCGGACAGGGCTACACGGCGCGGCAGGCGATGGATGAGGTTAAGATGGTAGTGGAGGGCGTCTATTCCGCTAAGGCGGCCATGGGTCTTGCGAAGAAATACGGGGTACAGCTTCCCATTATCGAACAGGTAAACTCAGTGCTTTTTGACGGACAACTCGCGGATGAGGCGGTTAAAAATCTGATGTTACGTGATAAGAAGATAGAGAATCCGATTATTCCGTGGGACGAAGAATCAGTTGAATAA
>CAMWMS010000113.1 GCA_947175435.1 uncultured Lachnospiraceae bacterium
GGTAATTCACGCCCAGGATAATCACGCCCAGAACAGCGAGCACAACACCGGTCGCACGGTTTAATGTCACAGCACTGGCTTTATTTGCAAATTTGGCCCCGATCCCTGCGATAAAGCAAAAGATAAATTTAAACATTACTCTGCCTCCTCTTCAAAAGACTGGTCCGCATATATAATTTCCATTTCTTTTACCGGCCTTGCCTCCAGTTTCCGGCTTTTCCGGCATTATCCTGTCAGCAATCCCAACTGCCGAAATCCTTTTAATCCGTCCTGTCTGCAGATCCAGCGCACACAGTTCCACCCTTGAATAAGCACACAGTTCTTCCAGCAATTCAGTGACCGCATCTTCTATGGTCTGGAATATGCCAATCATCAATATCAGATAAACAGCTCATCCCCCTTTCTTTCACTGCAGCCTTTTTTAATTGCCAACGCTGCAACAGATACCATTGCGCCATTTACTTTACGCGCAGATTTGGGACACTTGACAACACACCGCATACAGGAAATACATTTCTTTGCATCTGCTGTTTTCAGAGATTCCCTGCTGATTGCCTGTGCCGGGCACCCTTCTGCGCATAAGCCGCAGCTTACACAATCTTTCGTAGCTTTTGGAACCAGTCCCGCTCCCCCTGCCTTTTTGTAAGGTCGGCTGCCGGGTATCTCCGGCACAGCTTCCAATATTTTTGTACCCTTCAGCCTCGCAAAAAGCGTCTTTGCAAATCCTCGCAATTCTTCCGCATCCTTTTCATCCGGTCGGCCTGCCGCATACTGATGTATGATGGAATGCTCTGCTACTGCGGAGATGCCAGCAGCCGTTTGGAAACCGCAACTTTCCCGGTTCCCCCTGTGGGGCTGAATACGATCTGGATCAGTTCCATGATAATCCCTCCTGTAAATTTTTATCTTATGCCATAATTTCAGCGAAACAACCTTCCTCGGCACACGCCTGTAAAGCCTGCTCTTTATTCCCGCCAAATCAGCATATGGTATGGTAACAAATCGGATTATAGAACAGTTAGAGAACAATATCAAGGTACAACTAATGCAAATATTTTTTTATTCTTATTTGATATATTGTCTTTCGTAATCACTATAATATGTATAATTTTTTGTAATCTACCCATATTGATAAGAGTTGTTTTCAACATGGAGGATTCTCATGAAACGTATTCCAAAACATATCGGCATCATTCCGGACGGCAACAGACGCTGGGCGACAGAAAACGGACTAAAAAAAGAGACCGGCTATACCTTTGGTCTGGAACCGGGGGCTGCGGCTGCTGCAGGCAGCACAGCGCATCGGCATACAGGAATTGACCTACTATGGATTTACCGTTGATAACTGCAAGCGCCCCAAAGAACAAGTCTCGGCCTTCTCAAAAGCCTGTGTACAGGCAGTAAAAATGATCGAGCAAGAAAACGCTGAGCTTTATGTAATCGGCAATACCGACTCGTCCTGTTTTCCCGCCGAACTGCTTCCCTATACAAACCGCAAACGATTGTCCGAACACGAAAAAGATGTACTAAGAGTTAATTTTCTGGTAAACTACGGTTGGGAATGGGATATGAAAAACGACTGGGCTTCCCGTGAGATCCCCCGGATCGATCTGGTGATCCGCTGGGGTGGGATGTGCCGTTTATCCGGCTTTCTGCCGATTCAGACCGTCTATTCCGATTTTTATATTGTGAAAGAATTGTGACCGGATTTTCGGGAAAAGCAATTCACGGACGCACTGCAATGGTATCAAAACAGGATATCACTTTAGGCGGATAGCCACTGAAACCCCCGATGCACAAGATCCGCCAGATCATTAATCTGCAAAATTCGTATCCCCTCATGTTGAATATTCACTAACGGAGCGTGGAGTTAAATTTATTCCACCCTCCCTCTTGATTTCTCCCGCAAAACGCGGTTAAATAAAAGTAAATTTGCTTCGCAAATTAACTTTACGAGTATTGCTTCGTAAACTCGGCATCCAAATTTGTATAAAGCGAGGTTTCCTATGGACAACTTAATGATTCCCAAAGATTACAAATCCGCGCTGAATCTGCACGACACGCAGATCGGCATCAAGACGGTAAAAGACTTTTTTCAGGTGCTGTTGGCGGAAGAACTGCACCTGCTGCGCGTATCCGCACCTCTTTTCGTGGACCCGGATTCCGGTCTGAACGATAACTTAAACGGCGTGGAGCGTCCGGTGTCCTTCGGCATCAAAGAGCAGAACGAGGCGCAGGCAGAAATCGTTCACTCTCTGGCGAAATGGAAGCGCATGGCGCTGCAGAAATACGGTTTTACACACGGTGAAGGGCTCTACACGGATATGAGCGCTATCCGCAGAGACGAGACAACAGACAACATTCACTCTATCTACGTGGATCAGTGGGACTGGGAGAAGATCATCTCCCGGGAAGAGCGCACCATCGATTATCTGCAAGAAACTGTCAGAGCCGTCTACAAAGTGCTGCGCAAAACCGAAAAGTATATGGCGATCCGCTATGATTATATCAGCGAGATCCTGCCCCACGACATTTTCTTTATCACGACACAGGAACTGGAAAATATGTTCCCCGAATATACGCCGAAGGAGCGGGAATATTACATAACCAAAGCGAAGGGCGCTGTCTGCGTTATGCAGATCGGCGATTTGCTGGAATCCGGCGTAAAACACGACGGACGCGCTCCGGACTATGACGATTGGGCGTTGAATGCCGATATCTTAGTCTACTATCCGGTACTGGACATTGCTCTGGAGCTGTCTTCCATGGGCATTCGTGTAGACAAGGATTCGCTGCTTAGCCAGCTTGACAAGGCCGGCTGCCCCGAAAGAGCCGAGCTTCCTTTCCAGAAAGCAATTCTGAATGAGGAGCTCCCTTTCACCATCGGCGGCGGTATCGGTCAGTCCCGAATCTGTATGTTTTTCCTGCGAAAAGCGCACATCGGGGAGGTACAGTCTTCCCTGTGGCCGGAAGATGTGACAAACGAAGCGCTGGCAAACAGTATACAGTTGTTATAATAAATTAACGATTTTTCGTTTATATTTATTTGTTTTTATACTTGACTTTTTCTCATTCATGCTGTATGATAAGTCCAACATGAGTAATCAATGAACCGTGCATTCGCACATTCAGGCAACTTCTGCCGCTTTACTCACAATCATAATTAAATAGCGGCAGAAGTTATCCATATGAACCTTCTGCCGAAAAGGAGGGACTACTATGGAAGCAGCATTAATTGAAAGAGAGGAACAGTTTATGACCATTGAAGGAGGCAAATCCTACACAATCGCGGATATCGAGGCGTTGCCGGACGGAGAACGTGCCGAACTGATCGACGGCCAGATGTTTATTATGGAATCCCCGTCCGTAACACACCAGAGGATTCTCGGTGAACTTTATGTACAGATCAACCTGTATATTAAGAAGAATAATGGTCCGTGCGAGGTATTTCTGCCGTTCGGAGTATATGTGGCTGACGATACCCGCAATTATGTGGAGCCTGATCTTTCCATCGTCTGCAAACCGGATAAGCTGGACGAAAAGGGCTGTCACGGTGCGCCGGACTGGATAATCGAGATCACCTCGCCATCTAATAAAATCATGGATTATGGGCGGAAGCTCTCACTCTATCAGGAGAATGGCGTTCGGGAATACTGGATCATCGATCCGAAACAGAAATTCGTTACAATATATGACTTTGAGCATGGAGAAGGACCTGTGATCCATCCCTTCTCCGAACCTGTAAAAGCGGGGATTTATCCGGATCTGTATCTCGATTTTACACAGTTTATGTAAAGAGGGGATCACCGATCCCCTCTGCTCTTTGTTGCGTTTTCCTATTCCATAAAATAGATTCTGGAGGCAAAATCTGGAAAATGCCTCACTTCATCGCTGTAACCCGTGCCGCCGAAGGCCTGCTTTAGTCTGACACCGCCATACATCAGCGCGTCGCCGTAGGCGTAGAGATCTTCCGTTTCCCCGTCCATCTTCACGAACCTGGCGACAGTTCTGTGCAACAGGGAATCCTGTTTAATATGGATCGGCGATACGGTATTGACCAGATCTCCGAATTCCCTCACGTCATATTTCAGCGTTCTATTGTAGAAATGATATTTCCGTTCGGAATCAAGCCCTTTTGCCTTATAGAACGCATACTGTGTGTTCGGCGCCACCAGCTTCTGCAACAGAAATCCCACAGCTTTTGAGCGGTCTTCCGAAACACAAGTCCACTCTGTCACATTGCCGTTATTTCCGCTCAGACAACTGCCGTCTCCCTGCTCTGAAAATGTCCTGCCACGATAGAATGTGCCCCATTGCAGCACTTCACGCCATTCCTTATACAGCTCGATCTGCGCTTTTACCGCTGCCAGCTCTTCTTTCTTCATATCACAGAAATTGCACTCGTAGCCGCAGATACCGAAACATGCCACATGGAAGCGGGTCTCCAGCGGCGTCGTCCTGAGTGTCTGATGGTTCGGACAGGCGGATACATGGGCGCTGACTGTGGACATCGGATATCCGTAACTATACCCTGTCTGAATCTCCGTCCGACACAGGGCATCAGTATCGTCGCTTGCCCATATCTGCGGGAAATAGCACAATATTCCCAGATCAAAGCGGTTCCCGCCCGCCGCGCAGCCTTCGAACAGTATCTCTGGAAAACGTTCCGTCAACTCCTTCATGCAGCGATACAATCCCATCACATAGCGGTGCGCCACCTCTCCCTGTCGCTCAGCGGGCAGCGCCGACGAATAATAATCCGTCACAGTGCGGTTCATGTCCCATTTCACATAGGCGATGTCCGCCGACGAGAATACGCGGCTCATCTCTTCTATAATGTAATCCTGAACCTCTTTTCTCGTCAGATCCAGAATTCTCTGATTCCTTCCCTCGGAATGAGGCTTGTCCGGAATCATGAGAACCCAGTCCGGATGTTCCTCAAATAATTTGCTTTTGACATTGACCATCTCCGGCTCCACCCAGATTCCGAAATCCAGTCCCAGATCTTTTACTTTCCGCGCCAGCCCTTCCACGCCATCGGGCAGTTTCTTCCGATTCACTTCCCAATCGCCCAGAGACTGCGTATCGTCATCCCTGCTGCCGAACCATCCGTCATCCATCACAAAAAGCTCAATGCCCACCTCTTTTCCGGCCTTCGCAAGCTGTAAAAGTTTGCGCTCATTGATATCAAAATAAGACGCTTCCCAGCTGTTGAGCAGGATAGGCCGAGTCTTGTGTTTCCACTTACCCCGCACGATATGCTCCCGCACGAACCGGTGCATATGCCGGCTCATTCCGTTGTATCCCTCATGAGAATAGCTCATCACCGCCTCCGGCGCCTCGAAACACTCTCCTGCACCGATCCGGAAGCAGAAAGACTGCGGATTGATTCCCATGACCACCCTTGTCTTACCGTACCCGCTGACTTCCGCCGCCTCATAGTGATTGCCGCTGTAGATCAGATTAAATCCGTAGCAGTCGCCCAGGTCTTCCGAAGTTTCCGGCTTACTCAGCATGACAAACGGATTGGCGCGGTTAGAGGACGTTCCGGTATAGGAGGCGTTCACATGTCTGCCCGACATAAGGCGCGTATCCGTCCTCTTCATCTCTCTCGCCCACGCACCGTTAAATGTTGTAAATACATATTCCGGCGTATCATAATCTATCTGCGCGCTCATGAGCCGCATGAGCTTGATCTCTTCTTCGCTGTCGTTAATCAGGCGTGCGCTTCTGGCGATCACGTCACAGTCCTCATACACATAATAGTGCAGTTCCAAGGTAAGCGCATACTGCCGATCCTTTAACACGATGCACAGATGATCCGTCTCTCCCGCTTCATCGTAGGATGCTGGAAGAGTATCATACGCTTCCTTGCCCTTCGTGATCTGTGCCGACTCGAACAGAAAGTCCGATGTGTAACTGCCGTCCGCATGGATCACCTCGATAAAAGGCTCCCTGATATCACCTTTTCCGTAAGAAGACATCTCCAATCGGATATCCTCCAGCGAAAACGCGGTATTTTCCTGATCGTATGCATTGGTATTGCCGGGCATGAATGTATGCTTCTCGACCAATGCCTTCATACCCTCGTCATCCGTCAGCGTGATCTTTCTTCCGTAATACAAATGTTCTAAGTGTCCCGTAGGAAGCACCCGAAAGCAATACGTCGTATTGTCTGTCTCTAACACATAGTTTTGATTATATTCCCGAATCATCCGTTATCCCTCTTTTCATTACCATTCACACTCACGCAAAATTTCCTTATACGCTCAGAATGCGCCATACCCTAAGTGCATGGCGCATTCCGGACATTCACATTACGCTTCCTGCTGCCGCTTACTCTTGATCTGCTGCGCGATCTCCTCCACCTTCTGCTCGGAAAGGATATATTTTCTGTGGAAAAGGAATACAGCCAGCAGAAGTCCCGCAATCGGAACCACCGTCATGGTCATCCGCAGACCGAAAACAGAGCTGCCAGCTGCCGCCGCCACAGTGTCTGTCGTATCATTACTCAAATTACAGATGGAGAGACATACGGAGGCAATCAGTGCCGCCACACCGGAAGCAAGCTTCACGACGAAGGTCTGCATGGAAAATATGACACTCTCGTCACGTCTATTGTTTTTCAGTTCACCATAATCTACCGTATTGGCCAGAAATACCGTAGTCAGCACGGTCAGCATACCGAATGCAGTAAATACAAAGAATGCAGGAACAAACAGAATAAAAATATTGGTAAGTCCCAGACACATCAGTCCGAACAGCAATGCATAACCCGTGATCGCCATAACGAAGCTTACGTAAAATACCTGCAGGGAACTGATAAACTTACGCAGCATCGGGTAGAACAACATCATGGAGAGAATCTGGATACCGCCGCCGAACGTGTTAAAAAGCGTATATCCGTCCTGCCATTTATCGCCGCCGAAATCGTATTTAAAGAAATAGATCAACAGATTTGACGTAATATATAAAGAGCAGTTGATTAATACAATCGAAATTACCACGATCATTGTCTGATCATTCTGAACCAATGCCTTGAACATCTGTCCTACGGACGGTGCCTCCACATCCACGGTGGATTTTTCCTTAATATTCACACAGGTAATGATAATAAATACTACAAACAAACCGCCGATGATCAGTGCAAATCTCATGAAACCGATACGCTCATCGCCCTGTCCCAATGCCTGCACGCACAGTACGGTGATGATCGTGATCAGCGCCGAACCCACACCCGCGCAGGAACGGGCCAGTGTGGTCAATCCTTCACGTTCTCTTCCGCCCTCTGTAAACGCGGGAATCATGGACCAGTAGGGGATGTCCATCATTGTATAAGTGACGCCCCACACAATATAAGTAATTGCCGCATAGGCTACCAGACCGCTGCCGTCCAGAGCTGGCGGCGCCGCAAACATGACTACAAGGATCACTGTGTTTAAGATTGTTCCGATTAACAGCCACGGGCGGAACTTGCCCCATTTCGTTCTGGTCTTCGCCACCAGCACGCCCATGATCGGATCGTTAAATGCGTCAAACACACGCGCCGCCATCAGGATAATTCCCATCGCGATCGCGCTCACTCCCATAATATCCTGATAATAATACAGGATATAGCTTGCGGAAAGCATGTATACCATGTCTTTTCCGACTGCGCCTAAACCATAAGATACTTTTTCTTTCGCTGTCAGTTTCATATATGACTTCTCCTTCTCATTTTTATTTCTGCTTTAGCTATTCTGCTTCGCTTCTTGCTGTTCTGCTTCATATTGTGCTGTTTTACTTCGTTTCTTGTTGTTTTGCTTCTTATTATATAGTTTTGTATCGCTGGTTTTACGCCTGCTTGCCTTTTTTTGCCATAGCCAGCTCCACAACTTTGTATGCGCCGTCGTAGATGCCTGCCGCCTTATTCTTTATTATATTCTCACACATATCCGCCAACAGACTCTTCTCTTCCGTAAACAGGCTGATCATCTGCAGCGTATGCGGAATGTCTCTGCACTCTAAGGTGCCGTCGCCGATCTCCGCTGAGTGGATCGCACCCCACTGTTCATGTCCGCCCACCCGCTTGATAAACAGCTTCGGTACCGGATAGAATGCGAGTTCGCTGGGCTTCGTCACCAGCACGTCACAGCTTCTCATTAACAGATTCGTACAGTAAACCGCCTCGAAGATATTCATATGCCAGAATGCATGTACACCCTGCACATCCCCTGTAAGCGCTTCTTTTGCAAACTGCTCCGTTTCTTTCCACTGATCGAAGTGCTCTGTAGAGACTTCCTTCAGTTCCGGAATCTCTCTTACCAATTCCTCCCACACATTGCGGTAATCTCCCACATTCACATAGAGCGCCGCTTTATTCTTGCGAATGAGCGGAAGCAGCGACTTGATGATTGCCGAGAAAATTTCCTTCTGTGCGCCCGCTCCACCAATAGTCAGCAGGAAACGGATGGGCTTTCCCTCCGCCTGCCGCTTCAATCTGGCTTCACAGTCCGCCTCGATATTGCTCACCAGCTCATGATCGATATAGTGTCCCGTATATACCAAAGCATCGTCCGGCATAGGCTGCAGAACATCATTCCCCTGCATACCGTTTAAGATACGGTAACCCTGATATGCATAATGTGTCTGCACCGTGTGAAGGCTTCCCTCCGACAGATGAAGCGCCATCGGCCAGTTGTCCGGTATCGCATTGACCACATGCTTCATTCCCGCATGGATCGCTGCCTGCGCCGGCCATACATGGGTCGCCACCACCGGAATATCCTTTGGCACGTTCCGGTATACCGGAGCCATCAGCTCTGCGTTCATCTGATCCGACGCATTATAGCTCAGCTTGCGGAATCCCTCATAATTCATAGGTTCCCACACCAGCTTGTTAAACAGTCTGCTCTTGCCCGATAACCTGGAGCCAAGCGAATAAAGGTCATTCTGTGCACTGATCACCTTCGTACAGGTGGTCTGCTTATAGGAGTTCAGATCCATCCAGTAAGGTGTATATCCCATAGAGTTCGCCGCCGACGCGATTGCCATGGAAATTCTGTAATGTCCGAATCCCATACGGATGTTGCCCACGATGATTCCCTTGTCTGTGTCAAAAGCAGCGCTTTCCTTACTGCTGCCCGGCTCCCCGAGCCGTACATCCATAACCCCTAAAGAATCGCCGATATGCGCATTCTTCTCGATGATCACCGGATAATCCACGGCACTGTCATCGCCAAATTTCCTGCTGTACTTCTGCTTTGACCGCAGCGCTTTGCGGTATACCTTCTCTGTCATCGGATTCCCGAAAATAACTTTTGATTTCTCACTCATATCTGTCCTTGCTCCTTTCAATATGTTCTTTCACGCTGCCTTCCATCATATTCTTTCAGGCTGTTGTCCTCCATCCTTATTCTGCCGACTTTCCGACTTTAAGCTACTCACATCTTTTACTCCCGTTAGTCATGCACTTTGATTCCTTCCATGAGTATGTTCACTACCTCGTCCAGTGCATCCTTGTAAGTAATCTTGTTACGAATCAATACATCCCGCCTGAAAAACTGTTCCACCGACGCTTCCAGCATCATCTTAAGGATAGGAATCTTCACCGGTTTAATACACCCTTCCGCAATTCCCTGTTCCAGCAGTTCGATGATCGTTTCCCAGCCGGTTTCAAGCCGGAGTTCCACCTGATCATAGATTCTGGGATATTTGTCCTTTAGGAGATAAAGTTGACGAAGATCCACATCTTTATACCCCTCCGGAAGCACACCCAGCACTTTGTGCACCTTCGCAGCCGTGGAACGCTTGTCATCCTCGCCCCCCT
>CAMWMS010000114.1 GCA_947175435.1 uncultured Lachnospiraceae bacterium
AAATATGTTGTCGAAAGTCCCGCATAATTACGCAAGGGACAATGGCTCGATCCGGAAACCGGAAAATCCCCCCCCCCACAAAAAAATGCCCCTAAATCGTAAAGAACTGCCACACCGGACTCCGATGTGGCAGTTTTTATATACCTATAAGATTTTACTTACTGTACGATAGCAACCTTCTCGGCAATGATATCAGTCATCATTTCTTCTGCCTCGCTCATACCTGTTGCTTCCAGTTCAGCGATCATTGCATCATAGTTCGCATCGAACTCAGCCTCGCTGCCGGTTACACACTTGATCAGTGCAGACCAAGCAACTTCATCCAGCTTATCTACGATCTCTGAGAACTCAAGCGGCATAGCATACGCCCAAAGCGGAGAATAATCAGGTGTCTCGAATTCATCCGGCTGTGGGAACATATCTACGATCAGCTCTACGCCCCATGCCTCGACTGCTGCCTTCTCTTCTACATTGTACTCATTGATAACAGCATCCTTACTTGTTGTTGTGTAGGTGCTTCCGGTAGGATCTAAGATACCATCACCATAAGACGGGAACGGATAGTTGTGGAAACCAACGCCTGTCTTCTTGGAGTAATCTGCATCTTCCTGAGCATATTTGATCTCTTCCTCAGTTCTGTAACGATGTCCCTCATCATCGATGAAGTAATTTACGCCCTCGATACCCCATTTGTTGAGTACCTGACCTTCATCGGAGCAAAGGAAATCAATAAACTTGATTGCCGCAACGGGATCTTTACAGGATGTTGTGATACCTACACCTGTACCTGTTGTCAGACCCTGATACATAAGGGAAGGACACTTTGTATTCGCATCCATACATGTCGGAAGACCTGCATAGGTAAGCTCATATTTACCGTCTGCCTTCAGCACCTTCTCGCCATCCTGATAATCCCAGTCTTTATCAAACAGTGTTACCACACGACCGGAAGCGATCTTAGCGATATAGTCTTCGTGCGTCTGCGTTGCAAACTCAGGATCAAGGATGCCTTCATTGTACATACGGCATAACCATTTGAAATATTCTCTTTCCTTATCGGAACGGAACTTATAAACGCCCTTGTTATCATCTGTAACGATCCACTGTCCGTTATCAGGCGCACCATCTGCAATAAATCCTGCCGGATTGCCCAATGTGATCAGCCAGTGCCAATCGGAAGTGGATAAGCTGATACCGATCATGTCAAGTCCGTCGTCAGTCGTAGGATGCTCTGCAATATAATCTTTGATCATCGTTTCCAGTTCATCCAGAGACTGAGGAATCTTATAGTCTTTCGCTTTCAGGGCTGCCCACTGAATCTGAAGATTTCCCGCATCTTTAAATTTTGTTCCGCCTACATTATATGCAGAGAACTGATAAATCGCCGGATCATCTGCGGACTGTTTTAATTTCTCAAGTTCATCGCCGTACAGCTTCTTGATGTTAGGACCGTACTGTTCAATCAGGTCTGTCATATCCATCATAGCGCCAGCGTCGATCAGATTACCTGCGGAACCTTTAGCGAAGATGATATCAGGATAATTCTGCTCCGCGATCATCAGCGCTACCGCTTCACTCTCATCATTACCACCGACAGGACGCGTGGTCTTTAATTTAACGCCTGTAGCCTCTGTGATCTTCTCTGCCACAGGATCTGTCCAGGGATCATCCTGATTCGCATCCGCGTTAAAGAATGTCAGTTCAATTACGTCTCCCGATGCTGCGCTGCCACCGTCATCCGCTGCTGCTCCGTCGTCCGTTGCCGCGCTGCTGTCTGTTGTTGCACTGCTGTCGGTATTGGCAGGAGTATCACCGCCGCCACAGCCTGCAAGTGTACCGGCTACCATGGTTGCTGCCAGTAACAATGCACAAATCTTTTTACTTTTCATACTTCTTCTCCCTTCTGTTACTTAATAATGCATCATTTATATTTGTATGTTGTACCGAAAAGTACATCCATATAAATACCGTTCATCATAAATCAGACATGCCCAATTATTTTCTTATATCAGTCTTTGACCGCACCTACCGTCATACCGCCTACAAAATATTTCTGTAAGAACGGATATACGATCAGAATCGGCACCGTCGCAACGATGGTTACCGCCATACGCACGGACAACGGTGACACGGAGTTCTTGACCTGCTCCGCCGAATGGGGATCGATCTTGACCGTTGCCTTCTCCATGATCTCATACAGTACGTACTGCAGGGTCGGCAGCTCTTTTGCATAGAGGTAGGTATCCATGAAGGCGTTCCACTGTCCTACCGCGTAGAACAAAGCTACTGTTGCCAACACCGGCTTACACAGAGGCAACACGATTCTTGCCCATATAATGAAATCATTGGCTCCATCCACTCTGGCAGCCTCCTGTAATGCCAACGGAAGACCTTCAATGAAGGAACGTACCAGAATCATATTGTAGACCCAGATCAGACCGGGAATAATATACACGAGGAAATTATTACCCATCTTTAAGTCTCTCATCAGCAACAGGTACTCGGGAATCAGTCCGCCGCTGACATACATGGTGATTACAAACAATGTCGTAAATAACTTATTGAAATAGAAATCCTTCCTGCTCAGCACATAAGCTAACATTGCCGTACAGATCACGCCCGCGCCTGCACCGATCAGAGTTCTTGCTACGGACAGTATAAAAGCCTGCCCCAGATTGTTCTCTCTGAATACATAAGCGTAATTGCTCCATGTAAACTTTCTCGGTATAACGAAATTAATGTTACGCATCGTGTCAATCGGATCATTCAGCGATATCGCCAACACATTTAAGAACGGATATACCGTAATAATGATCAGAAATATGAACACAACCAACAATATGTAATCTAAAATATTATCATTACTTTTGATCTTATTGCTCTTTACGTTTGCCATGGCCGCCCCTCCTTATATCAGTTTGCTCTCGCCCAGCAATCCGGCGATCTTATTAGCGACGAAGAGTAACGCAATGCCGACCAATGACTGGAACATACCGATCGCAGTACCCAGACCGTAATTGCTGTTTCCGATACCTCTGACATAAGAGAACCATGAAAGTACCATTGCATGATCCTGTACGATACCGTTACTTAAAAGCATCTGACGTTCCATACCTACATTCAACGCACCGCCGATACCCATGATCAGCAGTACAACAACTGTGGGCTTAATGCCCGGCAGGGTGATGTGCCAGATTCTCTGAAGACGGTTAGCGCCGTCCACCTTGGCCGCCTCATACAGACCCGAGTCGATTCCCGCCATGGCGGATAAATATACGATGGCATCCCATCCCACTTCTTTCCATGTATTGATCAGAACGACCGAAACCCAGAATACGGGTGAGTTCGTGCTCATCAGACCCAGCTTCGTGTGAAGTAACGTATCCAGCATACCGCCGTCATTTAATACCATCTTGGCAATACTGGCGATAACCACCCACGATACGAAGTGGGGAAGATAAGAAATGGTCTGCGTTATTTTCTTAAATTTAACAAAACGTATTTCATTTAACATCAAGGCAAACAAAATTGCCATGACCGTTCCGACCGCGATACCGAGAACACTCAGCCCGACCGTATTTAACATAACCTGACCGAATATACGATCCTGGAATGCCTTTATGAAATTTTCAAACCCGACAAAAGGTCTCTGCCAAAAAGGTAGCGCCAGTGTCTTAGGTCTCACATCCTGAAACGCCATCGTCCATCCCCACAAGGGAATGTACTTAAAAACGATCAGCCAAATCAGAAAGGGAACCGACATCAACAATAGATATCGCTGTTTCCACATTAACTGCATGCTGAACTTCTGCTTGATCACTTTCTCTTTCGAGGTTTTTCCTGCACTCATATCTGCTCATCCTTTCCACATAAGTTTTGGCGGTATGTTCTGCATGACCGGGATTCCCCTTTACTGACTTCCCTATATGCAAAAATGCATTGCAGGAAATCTATACCGACAAATATATCTCCTGCAATGCATTAATTATAAAAAAATTATAAAAATAAAAATACCGAAAAAATTTGATAAAAATACTGTCACTTTTTCATCTTGGTTTCGCTATGTTTCGCTATTGCACTTGTCCACCGGAATAATCAGACGGATTCTGGTGCCCTGTCCCGGCTCCGAATAAATATGTATCTTGTACCCGTCACCGTAATGCAATTTCATGCGTTGGTTGATATTATATAATCCTATGCTTCTGCTCCGTCCCATATCGCGCACTTCAATATCTCTACGCAGTTTACTAAGCGTCTCCTCATCCATGCCGCAACCGTTGTCGTCCACATCGATCATAAGAAGCTGACTGTCATCCATGTCTTTGATATAGACGGAAAGAATAATCTTACCTCCCTCATCCACTTCCTCCAGACCGTGTACGATTGCGTTCTCCACCATCGGCTGCAACAACAGAGGCAGAATATAATATTTTGATGTTTCCAGACCATCCTCCACATTTTTCTCATATTGTACTCTGTCGCCGAAACGCAGCCGCTGAATCTCCATATATTCATCTATATGGTTCAGTTCCTCTTCCAGTGTGGTAAACGAAGTGCCCGTATTTTCCAATACATAGCGCATGGATTTACCCAGCAGCTTCGTGGCCGTTGCAGCCTCTTTATCCCCCGCCGTCAACGCTTTCATCCGTATGGTTTCCAACGTATTATATAGGAAATGCGGATTGATCTGACTGGCAAGCATCTTAAACTCCATCTCTCGCTGCCGGATCATCAGCTCCTGTTCTTTAAGCTGTACCTCGTATGTCTTGGCTTCCTGCTCCTTGATATTTTGTACCATAACCTGCAGATCTTCAAACGCCTCCGACAGCTCGTCACGTCCGTGGAAACTTGCGAGCAGCTCATAATCCTGCGTGCTCGCCTTATGCATCTGCTGTCTGAGCACATTGACGCGATTCGTAAAATACCGCGTAAAAATAAGTATCAAAATGGCAGGAATGACTAATGCAGTCAAAATAATTGCGCCGCACAGATACAAAATATTCCGAATATTCGCATATCCATTCTGATCCAGCGTGCATAAATAAATTCTGGAACCGGACTGATACGCGCGGAACGTAGAGACATCAATAAAATACTTATATCCTTCCTCTTCAGTCAGCCCCGTATAGTGAAAGTAGGGATCATCAAAGTCAACAATCCAAGGCTGTGCCTTCCCATCCCGCTCTCGGTCAGAGCTGTAAAAAACCGGCCCCCTGTCAACCGACATAACACTGATATACTCGCTGCTGTCCACCCACATCCGCAGATAATTATCGTCAATGTGAATGACCAGTGCCGCATGGTACGGAGAATTAACCAACGGGATCTTTTTCACCAGACACAGGTCCCACTTACTGTCCCGATATCCATCTTCCCATGAGATCTGCTGCCAGAAAACACCTGCCTTTGTCAACGCCTGCTGATACCATGTCGTATTCTCGATCTCCTCACTCGTCCGCTTAAACAGTTTATAATTGGATAAGAATGGGTTGTCCGTATAGATTTCGATCTTACTGACCTCCGCATAAGTCGACGCATATTGACTTAGCACCTCATTTCGGTCAACCGCATGTACATACTCCTGCCGCGTATCGAACTCACTCGCTAGGATCTCCCGCACCCCATTATCAAAAGAGATATCCTTTGAAATAGTATAAACTTCCATCGTAATATCAAACAGAATATTCCGCACCCGATAGTTATCGGACTTCAATAACTCCGTATAATAATTGACCATCATATGACGGATATACATCATCAAAAACGTGCCCAACAGCAATATAGGCACCAAAACGACAGCCGTATAGATCGTATACAGCTGCCGCTTGATGGTGGCATTATGAAAAAATGTGGAAATCCATCGTTTCTTACTCATAGATATTGTATTGTTTTCCCTCTCTGATCATCACCGGAATAATGTCAAGCGGCGCCGGAACCGTCACATACTGCCCGCCCTCATGCACCTTCTTTGTATAGGCATCCGTCCAGCTACACCCGGCTGGAAGATAGAGTCGTCTCTCTCTGGCCCCTTCTTCCATCACCGGCGCTACCAGCAGATCCGCCCCGAACATATAAACATCTTCCGTTTCCCAACATACCCGGTCCTCAGGGAAATCATAGAACAGAGGACGCATCACCGGCGCACCTGTCCTCGTCGCCTCTTCCATACATGATCTGATATATGGACGAAGCTTCTCCCTGATAAAAAGATATTCCGACAAAATCTCATAATTGTCTTCCCCGAAGCTCCAGACCTCATTATCCTGCCCGCTGGTCAGCTGCCTGACACCGTTAATGAACTCCTGCTCTCTCTCGTGCCACGGAGAACGCTCACCGTGCATACGGAATACAGGACAGAAAGCGCCCCAGGCAAACCACCTCACTAACAGTTCCTTAAAATGCTCATCCCGGATATCTCCACCTAAGAATCCGCCGATATCCGATGTCCACCACGGAATACCCGCCATTCCCATACTCAAGCCTGCCTGCAGCTGCTCTCTCATGGATCTGAAAGAAGAATAGATATCCCCCGACCAAGTGAGCACGCCGTACTTCTGGCTTCCTGCCCATGCGCAGCGCACAAGGCTCATGATCTGCGTCTCTCCCGCGGCACGAAGTCCTTCGTAAAAGCCCTTCGCGTAACCTACCGGATAGCGGTTGGAGCACTGCAGTGCTGTGCCTTCATAATACCGGTAATTATCGAAATCATAAGGACCGTACTCCGGCTCCGC
This sequence comes from uncultured Lachnospiraceae bacterium, assembly GCA_947175435.1. Lineage (GTDB taxonomy): Bacteria > Bacillota > Clostridia > Lachnospirales > Lachnospiraceae > UBA3282. The sequence goes on from CAMWMS010000114.1 coordinate 6,732, forward strand.
CTCGTCCAGCCAGAAGCAGCGGATACCTTTATTGTAATAGTTCTCCTTGCATCGCTCCCAGACGAACTTCTGCGCACCCGGATGTGTCGCATCATAGAAAACCGTATTGCCCATCCATGTCATATGGTTGGAATTGCCTCTGTCGGCTGTTACAAGATACCCGTTCTCCGCCATCCGCCCATAATTCTCGCTGCGTTCATCAATCGTAGGCCAGACGGAAACTACCGTTTCGATGCCCATTTCTTTCAGCTCCCGCACCATAGCTTCCGGGTCCGGCCAGTCTCTGGGTTCAAACCGGAAATCTCCCTGCATCGTCCAGTGGAAGAAGTCCACCACGATGGCGTCCATGGGCAGCCCTCTTCTCTTGTGCTCTCTCGCTACCGCCAGCAGTTCCTCCTGATTACGGTAACGCAGCTTACACTGCCAGTAGCCCAAACCATACTCCGGCATCATCGGTGTCCTGCCCGTGGCTGCAGAATACTGCTCCTCTATTTCTGCCGGCGTATCTCCCGCAGTAATGAAATAGTCCAGTTTCTTCGTACTGAGTGCTGACCACTCCGTCTTGTTGGCTCCGAATACAGCCGTACCGATAGCCGGATTGTTCCAGAAAAAACCATATCCCCTGCTGGAAATCATAAAGGGTACGCTTGCCTGGGAATTGCGATGCGCCAGTTCCAGAATTGCCCCCTTCTTATTCAGATGTTTCTCCTGATACTGCCCCATGCCGAAGATCTTCTCGTCATCGAAAGCCTCAAACCGGGCTGTCAATGCATAATCCGTAGTGCCCTGAATCGGCTTCAACTCCCTGCCGTCGATGCGCAGCGGTACGCAGTAGCGGTTGATCCGGTTTCTGTTGCGCCAGTACTCCTCCGTCAGCAGCTCCCCTTTTTGATTGTAGAAGCTGATCCAGCCCTCATGAGATACTTTTGCCGTAATTTTACCATTTGTGAGGGAGGCTTGTACACTTTTTTGATGATACTGGGCACATTCCTCCGACTGATACCACGGGTCGGTCACATCGATCTCTTCAAATACGATCTGCACATCTGTCTCCTCCACCGCTTCCGTCAAAGCCCAGTCATTCTCATCCATTCGTGGTTCTTTCGTCATCCGCACACGCAGGGAATTGACGCCCCATGGCTCGATGACAACACGGGCTGTCCCGTCTAAAATAAGCAGTTTGTTTCCGTCTTGTTGTAAGTGCATGATTACCTCCGTTCCGAAGCGATGGTGCTGCAACGCTTCCACACAAATTTAATATTATGGCCTATGTTCTATACTGCCGACTCCCCATACAGCACGCCCCGGCTGCCCGTGGCAAGATAGAATCTTCCGAAGACTCGGCTGTCTCCTTCCACACTGTTGATCTCACCGTACATCTGCCTGTCGGTGTTCAGCCGCGTATATGTCTTCCCATCGTCCAGTGACTGATAGAATCCGTATTCTCCGTCGATCACCGCCGCCGTATAGATCGCTTTATTCTCCTTATAATAATCCCCGTTCGGACGCAGTATACCAAGTCCGAGCCGATAGAAGACATCGCCGTCCTTACTCAGTCTGACTGCTGTGGGTTCCTTCTCTTTTGACTCGGTAGATTCCGTATCATACGTAAATTTCCAAAGCCCATATGCGCCGAGCGCCATGTAGAATGTTCCACGTTTACCGGTTTCTCCGCGAACCTCAGTCTTATTGGCACAATCAATCATCGCGAAGTCAATTTTCGGAAAATCTGCGGGCATCTGATGCTGCCGGAAGGTCAAACCACCGTCCTCGCTTATGTAGCATTGCGATGTTTCGCCGAAGCCGTAGAACACATCGCTGTCCATACGGTCTGCAAATACTTTCATGCCGCCGGCCTTCACCCGATTTCCTGTCAGATCATAGACCTGCGCCTGCACGAAATGCGCCCCGCCGTCCCGGCTTGCCACTACCATATCCACCGGAAGATGATCCCCCTCGGCAACAGACCAGACTATCTTCCCGCAATCCGGTGAAACCGCCACCCATCCGCTGTTCACATTCGGCGTCTCTATGCACCGGAACGCTTCATCCAACCTCTCCGTGATCCCGTAAGGCATAGGCAGCCTGCGAAAAGTCCGGCATTGATCCTCGGACACGATCAGCCCGCCTTTGGTCTTGCCTTTCCAGTTTCCTCTGGGTGTCACTGCCACATAGTCCGGATTCGCATCGGAATAATCCGCATTGATACACGTAATATACCGGTTGCCGTCGGCATCGTCAAAAGAATTATCGCAGGGCACATCGAGCTGTCTGAAGGCAAACCCGCCCAGATCTCCCAAAATGTCAATCAGCTGCACTTCTCCTCGCGGCGGACTGTACAGATTCAGGTGAACCGTTTCTTCCAGACCGTCACACCAATCACTGAATGTCACCGTTTCTTCTGTCAGCGTGCCGGTGCAAAACACTCCCGTCCCCGTATTAAACCACGCCTCCCGCTCATCATGCGGATTGATCTTGAAATCGGACAGCCAGTGAATGATGGAATGATTACCGTTGTAACAGGGCTTCATATAGGAAGTTCGGAATTGCATCCTGCCTTTCTCCAGATCATACAGAATCTCTTCCCACGTCTGTCCGTAATCATAAGAACGATAGATGCTGTCTCCGTCCTCCTTACTGATTGTGGAGCAGACCACAAGTCCCGGTTTCGTCGCCGCCGTGTCAATGCCGCTGAAACCGTATTCGAGTCCGTAATCCCCATGCAACACCGGACTGCCCGGTGTGATCTCTTCTCCCCGTCCAAAACGTGTGCCGGCATTTGTTTTCAGAATAGGGTATCTGACTACCCGTCCGCCGATCACACTACCGCCGTCGCAGCTGTAGCCCATCTCGCGGACATAAGCGTTCTTCCCCATCACAGAGTAAGTCACATAGAGATAGCTGT
>CAMWMS010000115.1 GCA_947175435.1 uncultured Lachnospiraceae bacterium
CATTTATATCATCATATCTGTCGTTGTTCATACCCGACCTCCGCTTATTCATTTCCTACAACTGATCCCACTCTTACTTTATTATCATAGTATAAAAAGAAGCATCTCACAAGTAAACAATTTCGAAACTGTTCAGAACCAAGTTCTTCACAGTTACGAAGTGCCTTCTGAACAGTCAAACAATTTATAAAAACGAGCAACGCCTATTCCCGAAATCCGCCAAACAATTTCCATAACGGAAAAAGGCGATCCTTGGATCACCCTTTTCCGTATTATATGCGCTATATCGCTTTGCTGTAATTTCCATAAGCGATTAATTCTGCACCTTATTTCCCAATGTCAACTGCAGCGTCTTTTCGGCATAGCCCTGAATGCCTACCGACATGACAGTGATCTCCACTGTATCGCCTTTGGCGTGGAATTCCAGCTCCCGCTGCAGTTCATCCATGGAAGTGATCTGTTCCCCGTCAAACTTCGTGATAATATCGCCTTTATGGAGTCCTGCTTCGGCCGCCGCCGTATTCTCATACACCTGTGAGATATAGACACCTTCCGGCATACCGTATGTCTCGATCACATAATCTGTAACTGTGATTCCGGTGATACCGAGATAACCTCTTTCGTCCTCTGCCACTTTATTCTTTGTCTCTTTTAACATCAGTTCCGCGATGATCGGGCTTGCGGAGGAAATCGGAATGGCATATCCCATACCCTCTATGGCGCTGCCGCCGATCTTGTTGGAGTTGATTCCGATGACTTCTCCCTTCATATTCAGGAGCGCACCGCCGGAATTACCCGGATTGATCGCCGCATCAGTCTGGATAAATGTACCGTCCGCACCGTCTGACAGCTCGATCGTCCTGTTAAGCGCACTGATCACACCCGTCGTGACGGACTGTCCGTAGCCGAGAGAATTACCGATGGCAATGGCCGGCTCGCCGACTACCAGTGAATCGGAATCGCCCAACGTCGCTACCGCAATCTGATTCAGCGTATTCTTGTCAATATCGTCGATCTTGACCGCGATCACGGCCAGATCCATCTTCTCGTCCGTACCCTTAACGGAGGCTTCCGCCTCACTGCCTTCCAAAAACTGCACCGTCAGCTTCTCCGTGTCTGCGATCACGTGATGATTAGTCGCGATCAACAGTTCCGTGTCGTTCTGCCCCACGATGATACCAGACCCGCTGGCATCCGCTTCATTAACGAACTGCTGTCCGAAATAAGACATCTTCTCCGAATAATGATTGTTGATCGATACGATGGCCGGCATAACCTCTTTAGCCACTTCCGATACATCAAACACGCTTGCCGTAACATTTTCCGTCACATGCAGACCGCTCTTAACTATATCGTTACTTTCCTCGATTTCCTTGGCAACATTATCGGTTACAGCGGCAACCCCATCCGATATAGTCTCCTCTGCCTGTGAGACCTCTTCCGTATGATTCTTATCCACCATACCGGTCAGCGTCTGTACGCCCCACACTCCCAGCCCGGCAAACACACCGAACAACAGTCCCAGTGATATGCTGACCATTGCCTTTTTCAGGAAACCACCGCCGGATGTCTTCTTTGCTTTCTTTTGCTTCTCCTTATTCCCTCCTGTCTGTGCATCCCGCTGCGCATAGTCGTTGGGGTAAGTATTGCCGTACCGATAGCTTCCAGTGTGATTTTCATACGGATTGTTCGCCGTTCTCTGAGGATACGTGTTGTTCGGGTATACATTCCTGTAATAATCCCCAGTATTCCGGCTGCCGTAAGGATTACTGTTCTGGGAAGCACTGTTCTGTAAATTGCCGGTTGGAAGATTACTGTTTTGATTCTGCGTCGTGTGATCACTATTCTGCGATCCGAAATTTGTGTTTGGATAGTTATTGTTGTCGTACATAACTTTGACTCCTTTCCGTATATATCATGCGGCTTGCTACGTTACTGTTTACAGATTGTCTAAATCGGACGCACAGATGAAAGTTAATATCTTCGTCGCCGCGCTTCCGCTCCGTAAAAAGCGTAACAGATGCTAAACTCGTGAAAAACCTCGTTAAGCACTGACGCTTTTTAAGGGGCTCCTTAAGAAATTAACTTCCATCTGCGCTGGTTATTGGATATAATCGAACAGTAACGTCTGCACCGTTTTTCTTTGACCTTGAAGTCAGTATATTATCTAATTGTGTATAATCTGTGATAAATTTTTATTGAATTTGTGTTTTATTTAAAAAAATTTTTCCAAATAAAAAGCTTCACCCCAATGCTTCTCAGGATGAAGCTAATTTTTTAAAGAACTACGCCGGCAGATTGCACAAAATGTTCACGAAGCTGTCCTGCGTAGGAATATGAGAGTTTCTTAATATTCCGCTCAGTAACCAGCAATTTCGGGACACGGATGTCCCGAAAAGCCCGCTCCGAGCCCGGATGGCGAGTAGCGGGCGGTTGCGTCCGTCTTTCACAACATCCCCGGAATATTTAGAAACTCCATATGACGGAGCCGGACACGAGAGAACATTTTGCGCAATCTGCCCTCTCAGCCTATATAATAACCCACTCCTCTGTTACTCCACCGTCACCGATTTCGCCAAATTCCTAGGTTTATCCACATCGCACCCTTTCCCAACAGACACATAATACCCAAACAACTGCAACGGTATGATCGCCAGCGAATTAGCAAAATACGGATTCGTCTCCGGAATATATATCACGTAATCGGCCGCTTTCTCAATCTCTTTATTCCCCTCACAGGTTACCGCCAACACAAACGCGCCCCTCGCTTTGACCTCTACCATATTGCTGATCGTCTTCGCATACAGCTCCGGCTGCGTAGAGACAGCCGCAACCAGTGTTCCCTCCTCGATCAGAGAGATCGTCCCGTGCTTTAATTCTCCTGCCGCATATGCCTCGGAATGAATATAGGAAATCTCTTTTAATTTCAAAGAACCTTCCAAAGAAATTGCGTAATCAATACCTCTGCCGATAAAGAACACGTCTTTGGCACCCACATAACGATTGGCGAATTTCTGTATCTTTAACTTATTGTTGAGAAGCATTTCAATCTGATCCGGCAGACGCTTCAGGTCTCCCAACAGAGAAGTAAATGTCTTATCATCGATCTGTCCGCGCACTCTGCCCAGTTTCATCGCGAGCAGATACAGAGCAATCAACTGTGCACTGTAAGCCTTCGTGGTGGCAACGGCGATCTCCGGTCCTGCCCATGTATACATGACATTATCCGCTTCTCTGGCAATAGAGCTTCCCACTACGTTGACGATGCCCAGCACCTTGAAGCCGCGCGCCTTGGACTCCCGAAGTGCCGCCAGTGTATCCGCCGTCTCACCGGACTGACTGATCACCACCACCATAGCACCCTCCTCCAGAATGGGATTGCGGTATCTGAACTCTGATGCAAGGTCTACCTCCACTGAAATGCGTGCCAGACCTTCGATCACATATTTACCCGTCATACCAGCGTGATATGCCGAACCACAAGCCACGATATGGATCTTACGGATCGCAGCCAGCTCTTCATCAGTCATATTTAACTCTTCTATCACAATGTCATCCTTCTGAATCCGCGGCATCAACGTATCCGTCACAGTTTTGGGCTGCTCATACATTTCTTTAAGCATAAAATGCTCGTATCCCGCCTTTTCCGCAGCATTGGCATCCCAATCAATAGTGACGGGCTCTTTGCTCGTTTCCTCCTCATCTACCGTATAGAAATGCATATGATCCGCACGCAGGCGTACCACTTCCTGATTATCCACATAGTAAACTTTTCTCGTATATTTTAAAATAGCCGGCACATCGGAGGCGATAAAACAGCCTTCCTCATTCTGTCCCACGATCAGCGGAGAATCTTTTCTCGCCGCAAAAATCTGATCCGGACAATCCGCAAAGAGAATTCCCAGCGCGTAAGACCCTTCCACACGGTGGAGGACCTTGGTCACTGCTTCCAGCGGATTCCCCTTATAATAGTAATCCAGCAGATGCGCCAGTACTTCCGTATCTGTCTCGGAGACAAACTGATATCCCTTATCGGTCAGCATCTGCCGAAGATGCAGATAATTCTCAATGATACCGTTATGTACCACAGTAATCGTCTCCGCCGTGTTAAAATGGGGATGTGCATTTGTATCACTGGGAACTCCATGGGTCGCCCATCTGGTGTGACCGATTCCGCATACGCCGGGCATAGTCTCGCCGCCATGGGTGAGATTCTCCAGTACCTTCAATCTTCCAACCGACTTCGTGATCTGGATCTTATCACCGTCATAGACCGCCATACCCGCCGAATCATATCCGCGGTACTCCAGCTTGGAAAGTCCGTCTAAAATAATGGGGGCTGCCTGTTTGGTTCCGATATATCCTACGATTCCACACATGTTTTTATCCTCCTGATTATCTAACCTGATACATTATCTCCAATACTCTTTATTGGATGACATGGCAACAACTACTTTTCCCGGCAGGGCCTGATAATGCCTGCCAAACAGATATCCCATATACTTGAACCCGCTCTGCAGGATCAGATAAGGAATCTGCCGTCTTAAATTCAGTTTGCACAGATGCCCGGCTGTCTGTCTGACCAGACGAATGCCCTCCGATTCCGCCGGATAGGCCGCAAACACTTCCGGATGCTGTGCCTGCGAGACGCCCAAATCAAAATTCCTGTGAAACTGTTCTCTGCAATTATAGTTGTGCGAGTGATAGACCTTGGCCTGCGCGGTATACGCAATACCGTATCCTGCCTCGACAGCTTTCGCAGCATAGATCATATCCTCATTAAATATTGTATGCTTGACAAACCCGCCCAGTGTATCAAAAATTTCTCTGTTATAAGCCGCACACACGTTGGAACAGAAAAAAGTCTTGATGCCGAGCGTCTCAAGATCCGCCTTCGTCTTGACCGAAGACTCACCCGGATAGTTGAAATTCCTCGTATACTTCTCAACCTCACTGCTGCCCTCGCCCGCAAGCTGTCTGGCATATGCCACCGCCACCTGATCCCCGTGCAGCTGATCAAGCAGTTCCTCCACCATATAATCATCCGCAGGAATGGCATCGTCCGTCATCATAATGAAATAATCCGCATCCGAAAGCTGTACTCCTTTATTTCTTGTCTTGCCGTGGTCGAACTCTCTCTTCGAAATATGCTTCACCACTACATTCTGATAATCTTTTTGAAAAGAAGTACCATATAAAAGCCTGTCGAAATATTTCTGTTCCGTATTCATGACAATGATTCTGTTTACCGGAACACTCTGATGTTCCAGACGTTCGATCAGCATCAGAAACCTGCGGTCGGGCTTGTAGGCGGGGATAATAATATCTACTTTATCCACGCTTCTCTCCTCTGTTTTAATTATATCTATGAATAAAAGGGGCCTGCAATAATAGGCCCCTTGCTCCATTATTATTTCAGATATCCGTTCGTATCGGAATAGATCTTATCACTGCACTCTTTCACTGTCGCAGAAGGTTGGTACTCATAATCGTTAAACAGGAACTGATGCAGCCACTTAACATTGTCTTCCAGACTGACCGGAACGACACAGGAGCCTTTAGAACCGATCGTACCGGTCGCACGGTTTGACTCCTGCGGGAATCCCGCATTGTCAGCAATATAGTAATTACCCACATTGCCCAACATTTCCACGATCTCCGCCAGATCCAGAGAAGTGTATACCTCATCAAATACGGAGTTAGCCGTCTCTGTCAGCGCCGGAAGGGAGGCCTTCTTCGCCTGATCCGCTACCGCTGAAAGAACCTCTCTCTGTCTCTCCGCACGCTTGAAATCGTCACCAGCCGTATAACGGATACGACAATATCCTGTTGCCTGCAGACCGTCCAGAAGCTGATATCCCGTAGATGAAACCGGTGTATAGGAACGTTTCAGATCCTCGGCAATACAGAGCTGATAGTTATTCAAGTGGTTGATCTCCGCATCATCCACATCGATATATACACCGCCAAGCGCGTCTATGGTATCCGTGAGTCCGGCAAAACCTACTGTGACAAAATCCGTAATATTCATATCCAGATTCATATTCAGCATGCTGATCGCCATTTCCGGACCGCCCTTTGCATAGGCCGCATTACATTTATTGTACGAATCGTTACTCAGATTCAGATAAGTATCACGATATACCGATACGAGTTTACATTCTCCCGTATCCTGATTGATGGAAGCAATCATGATCGTATCGCTTCGTGTATTCTTCGTCAATGCGCCGGACGTAGAATCCACACCGAACAGGGCAATATTCCGATAGCCCTTCATCGTAGTCTCTTCCGCTTTCTTAACCGTATCGTTGATGATAATATCGCTCTCATCTATCTTTACCTTGCCGCTCGTCGTCGCCGACATAACAGCATAGAGGACAAACACGGCAACTACGAGGATAATGATCTCTATCACAAAAATAATAATTCTTGTGCGCTGTTTCTTAGCCTGCTGCTTCTTAGAAGATTTTTTTCCGGAACCCTTCTTCCCTGCCGGACGTTTACCGCCGTTCCTGTTCCCGCTTCCGGAGGAAGATTTCTTTCTCGGACGTTCATCTTCATATTCATCTTCATAATACTTAGCCATACGTCGTACTCCCTTAATTTAAACATAGTCGTAAATAAGTTGCCATTCACATCCACACCGATTTCCGATTCATTCACACAGTATTCTTGTGAAGAGCAACATAAATAATACCAACTTACATTTTCTCATACTACAGCATAAAAAGTCAAGCTGTAGCGTAAGTCCAACTATGATTATACTATATCTTGACATAATTGCAACATAATCGGCATTTATTCCATAAATCTTTCTATTTTCTTAAGAATCATGATCCCGATCAGCTTTTCAGATTATTATCCCACTAGTAGGCATTTTTATTAATGAAGCCCTTAAAAATCGTCAGAAACATGATCTTAATATCAAATGACATCGTCCAGTTTTCTATATAGAAAATATCGTACTCAATCCTGCGTTTGATGGAAGTATCACCACGATAACCGTTGATCTGCGCCCATCCGGTGAGGCCTGGTCTTACCTGATGTTTCACCATGTAACGTGGAATTTCCTCCTTAAACTTCTCCACGAACTGCGGGCGCTCCGGTCTTGGACCTACCACACTCATGTCGCCTTTCAGTATATTAAAAAGCTGCGGAAGCTCATCTATGCTTGTCCTGCGCAAAAGTTTGCCGACCTTCGTGACGCGCGGATCGTCCTTAGTCGTCCATCCATGCTGTTCTGTGGACGGTTTCTGCACTTCCATGGTACGGAACTTATACATCTTGAAAGGTTTATTATGCAGGCCGATACGCTCCTGTTTGAAAATGATCGGTCCTCTGGACGTGCACCCGATCGCAATTGCTGATATGAGCATGACAGGAGAAGACACCACAAGCCCGATTAGCGCCACGACCACATCCACCACGCGCTTGGCTATCCAGTTGAGCGTATTCGTAAGCGGCACATATCGAATATTGATTACCGGAAGCCCCATCAGATCTTCCGTGTAAGGACGGCTCGGAAACATACTGTTATAATCCGGAATAAACTTGGTATGAACGCCCGATTTCTCGCAGATATCCACAATATGCTCCAGATTGTCGTAATCCTTCAAAGACAGCGTGATGGCAATCTCGTCCAGCTTATTCTGCGGCAGTATATAGAGCAGGTTTTCGATCTTTCCCACTACCTTAACCCCTTTATACAACGTGCCGCTGGGTACACTGTCATCCAGTATGCCACGCACCACATATCCCCACTGGGGATTGGTGTTGATTCGATTGATATACTCCTCAGCCGCGCGGGAATAGCCCACCAACAGAATATATTTCAGATTATAGCCTTTTTCACGGAAATATTGCAGCAATGCGCGGATCAGAGAACGCCCCAGCGTCGTAAGCAGAATGTTGATGATAAAGTAATACGCCATCATGGCTCTGGAGAAGTGAATCTGCGACACCAGATACCACCCCGCCATCAACAGGATCATTCCAACCACATTCGCCTGAAAAATGTTGAGTATCTCATATTTATGAACCGTCGCACGCTTCGGCGTATACAAATTAAAATTATAATACAGGATCAGATAACCCGGCACGATCACATAGAGCATCTTAAAATATGTAGTCATGGAAAGTACACCGACGGAAGCGTCGATGTCAGAAATGGGGCTGGCAAACCGGATATACCATGCCAGCATATAGGAAACCGCTATAATCACGGCATCCAGCACTACGTGCAGTCTGTTGAAATATTTCTGGTTATCTTTAATCATATTCTAAGCCTCGTGCCGAAAGACTTTTCATATTACCCTCCATGATTCCGCTTTGCGGAATCACAAATCATTGGGGAGAATGGCCGTGTTTTGGGCATTCTCCTGCGTGAGACTTAGAACTTCTAAGGCAGCAATGCTGACTTTGCGAAATCAGCCCTTGCAGTGAGCATGACTTGCTTCGCAAGTCTAGAAGTTCTTCTCACGCTATTTTACAATATTTCGATCAAAAACACAACCTACAGTTATCAGCCAAGCAAACAGCACCATATATAGAGATAATATCTGAGCTTAGGATGTGGCGTGGGTAAGAATAGCAACCATGTTGCCCCATAATTCCAGTTGTATACGGATATAATTGCGCAGGTTCTCCCTGTCATAGCGCACCCTGTGCGCCCTGCCTTCCTTGGATACGCACAGCTTAATTCCCTTGTACAGCCCTTTGCAGTAGACTCTGCCGAGTCCTTTCTTTGCAAAATAAACAGCCTTCACTGCAAAACCTGCAAGAAGAAACGGCATATTTAACAGAAGCTGTAAGGGCGGCATATTCTTGTACGCCAAATATACACTGTTCCTTGCGGACAGATCCACCTTAAATTCATTATGCCGCGAACCGGAAACAGCGCTTCCCGCATGGTATACCACAGCCTCGGGAATATAGAGATTACGATATCCGTAGATCCCGGCGCGATACCCCATGTCAACATCTTCCAGATATGCAAAATGATTCTCATCAAAGTTACCGATCTCCCGGAACAGTTTTCTCCGATAGATCGCCGCACAGCCGCAGGCTGCAAATATCCTTCTTTTTCTCTGATATTCCTCCACCGGCTTGTCCTTGCCGCGTGCAAATGCCCACCCGAGAGCACAATAATAATCTCCCGCATCGTCAATCAGCTCCGGCGTATGCATATTTCTGATCTGTGCCGATCCGGAAAATACTTCCGGATGCCCTTCCATGGCCTGTTCTAATGCCCTGACGAAGCCAGTCTGCACTTCCGTGTCATTATTTAATAAAATAACATATGTTGTCTTGCTTGCTTCTACGCCCTCATTAACTGCTTTGCAGAAGCCATAGTTCCGATCAAGGCTGATCAGTTCCACTTTGGGAAACTGTTGCACCGCTTCCCTGCTGCCGTCTGTGGAGCCGTTATCCACCACAATAATCCGCGCCGGTTCTCCCTCCAGAGAACGCAGACATTTCTCAATATAGTCGATCCCGTTATAATTCGGAATCACGACAGTCGAACGTATCCTTTGTTGCATATCTTCCGTACCCTATCCTTTCTGCTTGTGCCCATTTATCCCTGCGCACTGTAATCTGCGGATCCCATAATATACGGTATCCCAGACTTG
>CAMWMS010000116.1 GCA_947175435.1 uncultured Lachnospiraceae bacterium
ACCGTATACAGAGCGGTAACCACATGCATATAACGGCTCTTTCCGATATGCGGTTCATTCTGTCTGTCCGCATACAGCATATCGATGATCTTGATTCTCCGTATCGTACGGATATTAAACATTCCCACCGCCAACAGACTAAACGCAAAGAAAGCGATCGTCCATATCACCGTATCCGGAAAAAGCATCCACGATAACTGATACCGCTTCCCATATGCGGACAACAGCATGCCCGTGATAAACTGCGAACCGAATACCCCAAGAAAAATGCCGATCACAACAGCCGTCATACCCATGCAGAAAGTTTCCGCAAAGAAAATCCACGAAATGATCTTCTGCTCCATTCCCATAACCGACTGTACGGCAAACTCTTTCTGCTTCCTGTTCAGCATATAGTTGTTCACGTAACGTATCAGAAACAGTAAAAGCAGAGTGATCCCACAGACTGCCATCTTCATGCCGCCGTTTACCGGTGTAAAATCATACTCCGTTCCGATATCCGGATTGTAGTACCTGCTTGTAATGGACAGGAACGCATAGAACAGCGTCGCGCAGATCGTCATGGTAACCATATATACCAGATAGTCTCCGACCGAACGCTTCATATTTCTGTAAGCCAATTTAATATACATCCGACAGTCCACCTCCCGTCATGGTGAGGACACTCAGTATCTTCTCGAAAAAGGCCTTTCGCGTGTCATTGCCTTTCCGTAACTCGGAAAAGATCTCCCCGTCTTTCAAAAATAAAATTCGGTCCGCATAGCTGGCCGTAAAAGCATCATGTGTCACCATAAGGATCGTTGCCCCAAGCTGTTCATTGATACTCTGCATGGTAGACAGAAGCATCTGGGAGGAATGGCTGTCCAGCGCCCCTGTCGGTTCATCAGCCAGAATCAGCTTCGGATGATTTACAAGCGCCCTCGCGCATGCACAGCGCTGTTTCTGACCGCCGGAAACCTGATACGGATATTTCGCCAGCACATCTGCAATATTCAATACCTTTGCGATATTTTCTACGCGGGTATCGATTTCTCCTGTCGGAACCTTATTGATTGTCAGCGCAAGCGCAATATTCTCTGAAATCGTAAGCGTATCCAGCAAGTTAAAATCCTGAAAGATAAATCCCAGATTCTCGCGGCGAAACCGTGCAAGCTCCTTCGCCTTAATCTTCGTAATGTCCGTTCCGCCCAGATAAATATATCCCGCGCTTACCGTATCAATGGTGGAAATACAGTTCAGAAGCGTTGTCTTTCCGGAACCGGAAGCTCCCATGATACCTACAAATTCGCCCTGTTCCACACAAAACCCGATGTCACTTATCGCTTTCGTGATATTTCCGCCGTTGCCGTAATACTTGCAGATATGTTCCAATCTCAAAACTTTGCTCATATTCATCCTCCATATGCCATATGGAAACTATTGTAGACCATCAAACCACTTCTTTGTATCAGTTTTTCTTACAAAGTTCTAACAAAAATGTAAGAAGTGCAGCGGCCTCAGCCCTGCACTTGTCTGATAAAGTCATTCATTCGGAAAGATAAATCAATCACGGTGCCGTTTGCGTCGGAAGTAACGCTCAACCCGATGTCCAGCTTGTCACACAGACGTTTACACAGATACAGCCCGATCCCCGTAGCGTTCTGTCCGGACCTGCCGTTTTCGCCGGTAAATCCCTTGTCAAAAATGCGGGGCAGATCCTGCGCCGGAATGCCGATACCGTTATCTTCTATACGAAGATGAACCGCCTCTTCCCCGCGTTTCGTATAGATCCGGATGACCGGATTCTCTTTGGAATACTTAACTGCATTGACGATCAATTGGTTTAAGATAAATCTGACCCACTTTTCGTCCGAGAATACCATATCGCCAAAGTCCGCCACCTCCACGGCCGCCTTGTTATGCATAAGCAGATAACGGTTATCGGCAACAGAGCTATGCACCACAGCAGACAGGCTGATCTCCCGGATAGAATAATCCTTCCAGACTTGCTCGCTCCGTGCATAGTACAGTGCCTGCTCCGTGAATCGGGTAACTTTCTCCAATTCCGCCAACAGTTCTCTCGTAAAAGGATATAAATTATTCTCACATAATAATTTCATGGCCGTAATCGGAGTCTTCACCTCATGAATCCATTGTTCAATATATTCCTTATACTCCGCGCGTTCCCGCCTGCCGGCCTCGATCTGCTCCAGCATGCCCTTTTCGGCATCTTTTAACAGATAATAATATACCTGATCATCCGACCGTTCCGGCAGGGTCATCAACTCCGGGATCAGATATTTCTCTTCCAGCTGCTCCTGCATCTTAAGCAATCTGTCCATCTCCTGCTTTCTTCTGCGGTATCTGCAGATCATGGCTGCGGCACAAAGAAACACCCATACGAGATCAATCAGAAGAATACTGTCCGTGCTGTTTCCGACCGCCAGCAAAAATACAGAGAGCATCAGCATACAGAGTAATTGAAATATCACAACCGGAAGCTGATTCTTCCAATACGTCCTTCCGCTCATAACATATACCCCTGTCTGTGCTTCGTCTTGATAAAATCATGTAATCCCACGGTGGCTAACTTATCACGAATCCGATTGATGTTGACACTGAGCGCATTGTCATCCACATAGAGCTGATTGTCCCACAACTCATCCACAATATCGGTTCTGGAACATATCTTTCCCGCATTTTTAAAAAGATAGGCAAGAATCTTCAATTCATTTTTCGTCAGTTCCACCTGCAAGCCGTTATACGTAACCGTACCACTCTCCAAATGCAGCGTCACGCCCTGCCACTCATATTCCGCCGTCTGGCGCACCCCGTACACACGTTTCAACAAAGAAGCTATTCTGGCCAGCAGAATCGCGGTATTGTACGGCTTGGTTATAAACGCATCGCCGCCCAGCATAATGCTGTTTAGCTCATCCATGTCCGTATCACAGCTTGTCACAAAGATGATCGGGACATCAGAAAAAGTGCGTATTTCGGAGCAGATCGCATATCCGCTCGTGCCCGGCAGCTTGATATCCAGAATAATCAGGTGCGGGCGATACTTCTTCACATCCGTAACCGTATCAGTAAAATCAGACGCGGCAAATACTTCATATCCGTTTCCGACCAGCAGATTTTTCAATTCCGTCTGTATCATAGGATCATCTTCAATGATCATAATTCTGTTTGTCATATCCATACTCTCCGCCGCTGTTTTTCCAAAATAATATAACATGCAGCGGTGGTTTTCGCAACGGCAGCATTTATCCCGTCATGTGCCTAGAACAGTCCGTCTGCCCATCGCTCTACCTTTTCGGTAAACTCATCCTCCCACTCATCCAGTTTCTCATTCAGTTGTTTCTCATAATCCGCCATTTTCTGCTGTACTTCCTCGGAATATTCTTCCGCGTTAATGTTCCCCATACAGGCATTGATCAATTCGTCATCAAGGTGTACGATCCAGGCTCCGTCCTCCCGGTAGGCAACAGCCGTCACGTCCAATGTACATGTCTCATCCTTGTCACAGGATTCAATAAGTGCAATCAGACCGCCCTCCTCATCAGTAATACTTGAAAGCTCTTTGAACATCTGCTTCAGCCCGGTTCCTTCACTCTCGATCACGTTTTCCATAATACTCATCTCGTACATTCCCATCACGCCGTTCATGTCAAGATTCGTTATCTCCATCGTAATCTCAGCCTTATCGTTATCCTCCTTCACATCTTTAATTTCCCATGTCAGATTTTCCATGATTTTTTCATAGAGCTTATAGTGGAATTTCTTTCCAAGCTTCACCCTCGGCTGTAACAGTTCACTAAAAACCCGGTACTCGCTTCTTAACGGAACTCCGATCCAGTTATATTCCGTCTGTATATAATTGTCCGTACACGCATTGAACGTGTCTAAATCCAGAGTACTCATACTCTCCATCACACACTGTACGGTTTCTTCGACCGTCGGTGACTGCCCGGAACGAGAACCATCGCCCGCCACGCCCTTTGCATGTGCGCCGCATGCACTCAAAAACAAGCTACCGATTATCACCATAGTGCCTGCTGCCGTCTTCAAACTCCTTATTCTCCTCACCTTTTTCGTTTTCATCGTCATTTCCTCCATTCTGATATGCCACTGATTTTGAAACTGCTCTACTGCAATCATTTGCAAATTTTTCAAATAGACATTCCTGTCATTGATGTGCAAATGGGTCGGCAGCCAGAGCAAATCATCGCATTTTCTTTTTTATACCTGCATTATATTTCCGGCAATTTTGCTGCGCAACGGGCATGGCAGGAATCGTCGGTAAGACAGCAAAAAAAGGCGCCTGAACGCCTTTTTTGATTCCGCAAAATCTGTTACCATGGTTTTCCGCTATATAATTCCTGATACCTCTACTCCCGGACGTCCGCCGCTTCCATCGGTATCATTGCCGCAAACGTAAACCATCCGTCTTCACATTTCAGTACACTTGTTCCGTTATTTTTCCTGATTACCGAATCCACATTCTTAAGTCCGATTCCATGCTGCTCTTTATTACGCTTGCTTGTGACGATCCTGTTGTCCCTAATTCGCAGTGTTTCCTCTACCGGGTTGCGGATTGATAAGACAAGCTGATTGTCCTCCACAACCATTTTAAACTGTATCACTTTATTCTGCCTGATCTTTTCACATGCCTCAATCGCATTATCGAGAAGGTTTCCGAGCAGCGTTACGATATCTTCCTCACTAATCATAAGGCCCGACAGATCTCCGCAGATCATCGTCATGACAATCCCCTGATCACACGCCTCCTGATACTTCCGGTTCAGCATCACATTTACCACCACATGATCCGTGTTTACACACATCTCGCCGCTGCGGAGACTTCCGTTCAATCCGGAAATATATTTAAGTGCCTCGCTTGTCTGCCCGCTTTCGATCATACCTTGAATACAATTTAGCTGATTCTTGTAGTCATGCCAGAAACTCCTCTGCTGCTCATAACGCTCCCTCATGCTCTGGTACAGATTCATCTGATTTCTGGTCCGCTCGTGTACGATCCGCAATTCCTGTATTTCGGATTCCTTCTCCAACATATTGACCATATAGTGGATTCCCAGCACATAAGCCGCCGCAAAACCTATGATTACCGCCAGTCTCGCATAATGCTCCTCCATACTGCCGCCCTGCAGCATCATAACGACCCCGACGCTCACCGCGATGCCGAATAGGGAAAGCAGCCCGACTTTCCACCATTGTACCCCCGACAGGCCGCGTACATGCTTCCGAAACCAATACCGAAAAGTCAGCATCAGGCATAAATAACCGATATCCAAAGCCGGCTCCATCATATCGATGATCTCCGCGTACCGAACCACCGGAAGCGCATATACGATCGCGAAGAAAAGGCTGGAAACAATCCAATATATTCCGCAGAAAACCACCGACAATATCAGATTTTTCACAATACCTGCCCGGAAATAAATCTCCGCCACGATGAATACCACAACAATCACCCGCATCGGTTGTAAAATATACGGCGGAATCTTCGTTACGGCAATCAACATGAATCCGGCTGCGAATGCAATAATCGTGGTATGTTTTATCCAATCATGTTTGAAAACCCGTCTCGGCATAACCGTTTCAAAAAACGCCTGACAGCTCATGCCCATGATAACCGATAAAAAAATGCTCCTGATTACAAGCCCCAACATCTCTCCCATTACAAGGCTCCTTTATAATCTATATAACTTTCTTTAACCGACTGAAATCTGGAACGCGGAACCGGAAGTTCCTCACCCGTATCCAGAAAAACCATATAATTACTTACCTTCCGAATATGCCTCATATTCACGAGATAACTCTTGTGAATCCGCAGAAAGCTGTGTCCTTCCAGCTGCCTTTCCAAAACATCAAGTTTACTGTAAATCTGATAGATCTCCGTCTTCGCTTCCATATAGTGAAAAAGCGATTTATGACCTCTGCTTTCCACATATATAATACGATCCGTATACAGCTTCCTGTCTCCCTCCAGAAATGTGAAAGTCACCTGCGCAACTTGCATTTTGTGCAAAATCGCTTTCATGCATTCCTCCAATGCTCCCTCCAGGTTGTCTTTCATCAGATAGCGAACCGCATTCACCTTGTATCCTTCCAGCGCATAGTCTATGAAAGCCGTCACGAATACGATATAGGTATCGCTATGATAAGCGCGTATTCTCTCCGCCGTTCGGATTCCGTCCATCTCTTCCATATTAATATCGAGGAAAACAATATCAAACTTCATGTTGTGCTCGCACTGTCTTAAGAACTCTTCTCCCGATAGGAAGGTGTGAATTACGTACGGCAAAGCATTCTTTTGCATATATCTTTCCAGCAGATTTTTCATTTTATCGCGATAAAACTGTTCATCATCGCAAATTGCGATCTGTAGCATAGTCTGCCCTCGCTTTCCGTCGTTTGGTTGCAATTGCACGAATTTGCATCGTATCCTCCGGTCTCCCGACGCTCTCCTTAGCAAGCTACTACTTGCCATAAACATAATACCACGCTTTAGTTTCGGATAAAAAGCTTTTTGAACCAAATATATTGTTGATTTTTTTATAAACTTGTATAATAAATTTATCAAATCAGAAACATTGACGAAATTAAAACTGCATTAGGAGGTAGACAATGGATATCATTAAATACGGAAAAGCAATCTGCTATTCCGGCTACAGACAGGGACAGAGCCCCAAGACAGAAATTCCCACCAAGGAACAGATTGAAGAAGATCTGGATATTTTAGTAAAGGAAGGTTATCAGTATATCAGAATGTACGATCCTAATCTTCATGCCAGGAGAGCATTGGAAATCATTCATGAAAAGAACCTGCCTTTAAAGTGTATGATTGGTATCGACTCTGATCCGGAAGAAAACAATCCGGATTGCCCTTTTGAAAAGCAGGAATATACTCAGGAAGAACTGACCAAAAATATGGAAAGAAATGACGCAGAAGTTGAAAAACTTATTGAACTTGTAAAAGAGTTTGATAACGAGGTCCTTGCTGTCTCCGTCGGAAATGAAAATACGTTTGTCTGGGGAGCGCATACCGTAAAGCCGGAACGTCTCCTTGCCCATGCAAAGCGATATAAGGAAGCCTTAAATAAGCCCGTTACTTTCTGTGAGGGTGTTTTTGAATGGCCGCAATTAAAAGAGCTTGGCGATTATCTGGACTTTATCAGTGTTCACAGTTACCCTTTGCACTATAAGGAAACTATTGATGTGGCGGTAGAGTCGAATAAAAAGCATTATAATGATGTCAAAGCAATCTTTCCGGACAAGCAGGTTCTGTTCACAGAGGTAGGCTGGACCACCAAACCAAACAGCGTCATGGTTCCCGGACAGGCATGTGTGGAAAATCAGAAGAGATATATCACAGAGTTAAACGAGTGGCTTGAAGCAGATCAGATCATTGGATTTATTTTTGAGGCTTTCGACGAGCCCTGGAAGGGAACCAACCCTAATAAATCTGAATGTAACTGGGGACTTTATTATCTGGATCGTACACGTAAGTGGTAGATGATCAATAAAATCTGTTTTATATTGAGTATAATAAAGGGTTGATAAACATGTTTATCAGCCTTTTATTTATTATCTTAATTCGAGTGTCAAAAGGTGCTTATGAAAGGCTGGGAGGGCAGATTGCACAAAATGTTCTCTCGTGTCGGGCTACGTCATATGGATTTTCTAAAATATTCCGGCAAGGTTATGCACACGGACGAAACCGCCCTCTATTCGCCATCCGGGCTCATTACGGGTTTGAGGGACTACCTTCTTCGTTTTGGGTGCATAAATTATGCTATATTTATTGTCATGCCTTCCGACAACGGAATGAAAGTGTACCATAGTGTCAGACTTATTCGAACAATTTTATCATATAATCCATTCTCCGGATTCCGGGAGAAACTATTTCGATGATCCAGTCTGTCACGCCAACGCAACTTTGACCTGTCAACTTTGATCTGTCACATATAACACTGATATCCGGCTCTGCATAATTTTTATCATCCTTACTTAAGAAAACAGCAAACAGCACTATATAAACCTTACATTTTCCCGGTTTGGAATGTATATAATTTGAATATGTTAGTATTCTTTGTTCGGGTAATGATTACTTAGTTCTTGATAAACAGCTTCCTGCATAGTCTTTGCCTGATTCCTTACCATTTCAATATACATGGTTTGGGTCCCGTCGTATTCTGCAGTTTCTAAGTGTTTATAAAGTACATTTCTGGACGAACTGACAATTGCTCCTAAACCGTCCTCATTGAAACAAGGAATAACATCTTTGGCTTCGCCTCCTTGTGCGCCAAATCCGGGAACAAGGAAGAAATTATTCTTCATAATACTGCGAAGCAGTTGTGCTTCCTCGGGAAATGTTGCCCCGACTACGGCACCGATATTTGAATAATTGTATTTACCAATACAATCTCTTCCGGTTGTATGAATATAGCTTGCCAGCCAGTTCTGAATTTTCTCACCTTGGGCATTGGTCGCTTCAGAGATTTCAACGGAACTAGGATTAGAGGTCTTGACCAGCACGAAGATTCCTTTTTCATCCTTGATTGCTATATCAATGAAAGGCTGAATGCTGTCTGTTCCCAAAAATGGTGAAACGGTCATAAAATCTGCATTGATTGGACCATCCTTTGCTAAGTGTGCATATGCGTAGGCTTTTGCAGTGTTTCCAATGTCATTCCGCTTGCTGTCATCTATTACAACAAGTCCCTTATCATGAGCATACTGCACAACCTGCTGATGTACTCGCACACCATCTGCACCAAAGACTTCAAAAAAAGCCATTTGGGGTTTTACTGCTGGTACTATATCTGCCACAGCATCTATCACATCTGTTGCCCAGTCAAGGATTGAATTTGCTTTGGCTGTTGAATCATATTTATAGCATTCTGGTATTTTGCACCATTCAGGGTCAATACCTACTATACAAGGGTTCTTCTTATATTTGATTCCTTCAATCAGTTGGTCAATCATCATTTCATTCTACTCCATATTCTTCTTTGTATTGCTTTATCGCTGACAGGTATTCCGTTCCCCCGATGACACCGTTTTCTATTGCATGAATGATATCATCCAAAGTGACAATAGAATGAATCTTCACATCGTGCATTTTCTCTATTTCGTATCGGGCAAAACCACGAGAAGTTGTGCTTTTCTCCATACGGTCAACCGATACAATCACATCGGATACACATTTGCCTGCGCTTTTTTGTATTGCCAGCAGATTTGCATGAAGTGTTTGACCAGATGTCAATGTATCTTTGATCAAAGTAACCTTGTCGCGTTCATCCATCTGTTTTCCAACGCTGTCGTCAATGCTGTATGGAATGTCAATTCCATAGCGACTAAACAAGGTCATGCTGGTTGCAATCATGATCGGAATCTCTCGATGAGTGTTTCCTGCAAGTAAATTAGTGTTTATATTATGATCCCGTATACATTCAGCATAAAATTCTCCCAACTTAGTTATTTGGCTGGCGGACTTATATTTTCCTGTGTTGACAAAATATGGTGAAAGGCGGCCGCTTTGCAGCCTGAATTCACCAAATTGGAGAACGCCATTATCAGCCATAAAGCGGATAA
>CAMWMS010000117.1 GCA_947175435.1 uncultured Lachnospiraceae bacterium
CTGTCCACCTGTCCAGTCTGCCGGCAGCTATTGTCTTCGCAAGCATTGTCGTTGTGTGTATCATCGGGTGGCTGGTTCACTACACCACCGGATTTATGCTTACAAAGCGAAGCCGCGAACTGGGAACTTACATCCTGATCGGACTGGAATCGAAGCAGGTGACCCGGCTTTTTCTGATGGAAAATCTGACCATCGGTAGCGCTGCCCTTGTGCTCGGGACTCTTCTAGGCAACCTTCTGTTTCAGGTATTGCGCGCCATCGTGCTGGCATTATTCGGCATGCCCTATCACTTCGGGTTTTCCTTTTCCCTACGGGCACTGGGACTGACACTCTTATACTTTGCGCTGATTTACCTTTTCGCCCAGATTAAAAGCCGGATGCGCATCCGCTCCATGAAGATTTATGACCTCATTTATTATGAAAAAATAAACGAGGAAGAAATCATTCAGAAAAGCGGCAGACGCCGGAGAACTTTTGTTGTCTCCATCGTGTTTGGTGTAATCGGCACATTACTGATCATGATTGGTCAGGCGCCTCCCTCGTTCATCGGAGCCGCTTGTATCATTGTATTTCTCTATGGTTTTTTTATCAGCTTTTCCTCCGGCGTTCCGGCGTACTTTGACAGCCGTCCGGCAAAAAAATATAACAGGCAGACGTTACTTGTCTTCCGGACACTCTCGGCAAAACTTGCAACCATGGGCGTCGTCATGGCAACGATCTCCCTATTATTCACTGCCGTGCTGATCAGCCAGGGAATGGGATTGGTCTTTAGCAGCATCTTCCATAACCGGGAGGCGCAGAGCTGCAGTTTTGATCTTTACATTTCAAGTTATGACATCAATGTCAACTTGAGTGAATGTTTGGACTTTATCCATACGAATATTCCGGTTACTTGTGAACTGCAGTATCTGGTTTACCTGACAGAAGATTCTCCGATCACGGATTATCTTGAATCCAATGCCCGCTATTACCGGTATTACCCGAAAGACACTATGATGAAATACAGCGACTATACCGCCCTCAGGGCAATGCTCGGTTATCCGGAAGCCTCCTTAGAGCCCGGAAAATATCTGATTCATTGCGCACCGTATATAAAGGGATTACTAGAAGATTATGACAGAAATGTTATATTGAATGGAGAAGATCTGACGCAGGGTAATATTTATACGGAAAATTTCAATCAACGCCTGTACCTCAGCGGCAATGGTTTCGAGTTTCTTTTAGTCGTACCCGATGAGTTACTGGAAACATGTACCGTCGGCAGCATTAACTATGCCGCAATGACAGCTGTGCCTGTAAGAGAGACACAACTCATTTCTCTGAGTAACCAGCTTAACCGAAACACAGAACCGTTATCGGAAGATTATATAGCCGTATACACAAAGGCACAAGCTGAGGCAGATGCCGCCTTCGGCATAACAATTTTCGTTCTTCCCTTGTATTACCTTGCTCTGATCCTGACCATGACCACCGTTACGATCCTCACCATACATCAGCTCAGTGAGATAAACCGTTACCAGCAGCAGTTTGATTTGCTTCGTAAACTCGGTATGGAAAAACGTGAGATGGCTGGGACGCTCCGGACGCAGTTTGCCATTTATTACGCCATGCCCGCCATACCGCCGCTGCTTATTACGATTCCCTTTATCCTGCATATGGGAACAGAAGTGGACCCGGGCATTCTGATAGGTGCCAGCCACCCGGTCGTAATTCTCGGGATTACTTTAGGATTGTTTTTCCTGATCTACGCGATCTATATTCTGCTGGCGTATACCAGTTTGAAGCGCAATGTACTGCCGTATGCATAAACCCGTACTCCCCCACATAAAATGATAAAAAAGAATTTCTATGGGGATATTGTATGAGTTCCAAAACCAAAATCGTTGTGCTTCATGTAAAAGAGTTAATATATACCGGAATCTTCGCTGTTCTCGGTATCTTATTCATTGTACTGCTCATTATCATGTTCCTGCCGAAAGAGGAAAAAAGAGCGACAATGTCTACCGTGACACAGACCACCTCCAACACCTACATACCCGGTGTATACACGACCTCTCTGATTCTGAATGACAACATCGTAGAAATTGAGGTGACCGTAGACGAAAAGAATATTAATTCCATACGGCTCATCAATCTGGATGAGGCCGTAACTACCATGTACCCTCTGATTCAGCCTTCTTTCGAGGATCTTGCCAACCAGATCATCGTGAACCAGAGTCTTGACGGCATCACCTACCCGGATGACAGCAAGTACACCTCCATGATCCTGTTAGATGCCATCACGGCTTCTCTGGAAAAGGCGTTGGAGAATGAGGGAGACGGAGAATAATGTTATTTAATTAAACCCTACAACTCCTCCACCTGTTTCAACCAGATGTCAGCACAGGCATCGGACGGCATGCGCAAATCTCCGCGGGGAGAAACCGCCACACTTCCCACCTTGGGGCCGTCCGGCAGACAGGAACGTTTAAATTGCTGCGTAAAGAATCTCTTATAAAAGGTTTTGAGCCACTTTAATATGACACTCTTGTCATATATATCCTTGAAGGATTGACAGGCGATCCGGTATATTTTAGCCGGCTCAAAACCGCATCGCAGCATATAATATAAGAAAAAGTCGTGAAGTTCATACGGTCCCACCAAATCCTCGGTCTTCTGTGAGATCACACCGTCCACCGGCGGCAGAAGTTCCGGACTGACAGGCGTGTCAAGTACGTCCAGAAGAATCGCCTGCAATTCTTCATTGCCGCAGGTATCCGCATAATACCGTACCAGATGACGCACCAGCGTCTTCGGCACACCCACATTTACACCATACATAGACATGTGATCGCCGTTGTATGTCGCCCAGCCAAGCGCTAACTCCGACATATCACCCGTTCCGATAACCATACCATTCGTGCGGTTGGCAATATCCATCAGAAT
Organism: uncultured Lachnospiraceae bacterium; assembly: GCA_947175435.1. GTDB lineage: Bacteria > Bacillota > Clostridia > Lachnospirales > Lachnospiraceae > UBA3282. The sequence continues at coordinate 2,926 of CAMWMS010000117.1, forward strand.
CTGCGTGCGCTCCCTGGCCTGTCCGTTTTCATACGTCACATCATGATTCTCCATATCCTGTCCGATATCCCTGAAATGAACAGTTACCGCCTCTTTAATGTCAACTTCTTCCAAAACCGCTCCGAGAGTCCGTGCCAGCTTACACGCATTATCATAAGTCCTGTCTGTGGTGCCGAAGCAAGGCATCGTCACCGCCGTGATCTGCTCTCTCTTAAGCCCCAGCATGTCAAAAGCACGCACCGTCACTAAAAGCGCCAGCGTAGAATCCAGTCCGCCGGAGACTCCGATCACCGCCGACTGGCACCCCGTATGTTCATAACGTTTCTTAAGTCCGTAAGACTGAATCGAAAGGATCTCCTCACATCGTTTGTCACGTTCATTCTGATTTGCAGGCACGAAAGGCTGTGCGCCGAATGTACGTACAAGCGCAGTCTCTTCCTCTTCCATATGAACCGGCAGCACCAAATATTGCTCCCGTCTCTCCGGCACATAAGTGGACATTCTCCGCCTCTCGTGCCGCAGTCTGTGAATGTCGATATCCGCATAAATATTTTCCGGTGTAAACCTTTTCGCCTGCGCCAGAATCGTCCCGTTCTCCACAATCATATTGTGTCCGCCGAATACCAGGTCCTGTGTGGATTCCCCTTCTCCTGCGGAAGAATAGATATAACCTGCAATCTGCTTGGCACTGGATGATTTCAGCAGCAGTTCTCTATATTCGTCTTTACCCACCGTCTCATTGGATGCCGACAGATTCACCAGCACAGTAGCGCCCGCCAGAGCGTGCAGCGTACCCGGTGAAAGCGGCGCCCAGATATCCTCGCAGATCTCGCATCCCACTGTCAGTCCGCTTATGGCATCAACCTCGAATAAGATATTTGTTCCGAAGGGTACTTCTTTTCCTTCATAAAGATAAGTCTCCGGCACCTCATTTCCTGCCGCAAAATGCCTTGTCTCATAAAACTCCGCATAGGACGGAATATGTTTCTTGGGAATAAAAGCAAGCACCTCGCCGTTTTGCAATACAGCCGCCACATTGTAGAGCTTACTGCCTTTTTCCAACGGAAGACCCACAAACACCAGCGCATCGCTACCCTCTGTGGCGCCCGCTGCTATATTCAGCGCCTCTTTTGCCTGCGTAAGCAGTAGCTCCTGCAAAAAAAGATCGCCGCAGGTATAGCCTGTAAGGCACAGTTCCGGAAAAACAATGATTTTCGCGCCGTTCGTACAGGCTTCCTCGATTCCTTTACATACTTCCTTCGCATTATATTCCGGATCAGCTACCCTGATCTTGGGAGTCATGGCTGCTACTTTGATAAAACCGTGTTTCATATGGGTTCCGCCTTTCTGTCAATGAAAATGTGTTTTTACACATATTTATTATGGACAAATTTGCATGTCGTATGCTTTGTATCTGCATTACAAAAATTACTTTCTTCTCATGATTGTTCTTTTCCGTCTAATATCTCAAGCATCTGCCGTGCGGTTACAATAAAGGGCTCTGCAGGGAAATGCTTCATATTGCCGGTCACTAAATAGGCCGCATCGTTACGTTTTTCCATAACTACTTCATAAAACGGCAGATCCTTCATATCCGGTAAAATTATTCCTGTGGATGCCGGTTCCAGCAAAACACCATATTTTTCTATTGCCATCAAAAGATATCGTACCATTTCCGGTTCAAAATTAAACTTTTTTCTTCCTAGCACCTCTCGATACTCACGCATAATCTCGCCACTGTATACCGGAATAATCTCTCCGCAAATCAATCTTCCCATAAGCCGCACTGTAGCAGCATTCGGCTGATTAGAAAGCAAGGCGGAAACAAGCACGTTTGTATCAATGACTGCGTAACATATCATTCCGCATCCTCCTCACCGTATCGTGCCTTGCGGATTTCTTCATTTATTTCCTCTAAGCTCATTCCCTCCGGAAAGTTTTTCTCTGACTGCAATCTAAGTTCCATAAATGCCTGCATAGCCTTTTCACGTGTTATCTCCGGTTCAGGAGAAACTATCTCAAATGGAATTTTGCGCTCGCGAACCACAGCTCTTGCAAATACATTGATTGCGGTCGATGCGGTCATGCCGAAATCAGAACATAAAGTATCAAATTGCCTCTTCAATGTTTCATCCATACGTACACTAAATGTTGCTTGTGCCATTTCACGCACCTCCTTTATTACTATAATACACGTTTTGGTGTCCAAAAGCAATATTACGCACCTACTGTGTTCGTTTTTAGTGTTTGTTATTTGTACAAAACATAATCCTGCATCTCTTTCATAAACCCGGCTTTTCCCAAAGCCTCCGCCACCGTATCGTCATACTCCTTCACAACGATCCGCTTCACCGCCGGAAAAATACTGCCCCGCTTAAATTCCTCCGCAAAAAGTCTGAAACATTCCTCCAGCGTTTTCTTAGGCAGATCTGTCTCCAATATCCGCAGCACTTTTCCCTGTCTCTCCATCACCGCAATGGGTTTGCCACCCAGGCATGCAACCGCAGTTCCCGGCACATTAATAAAATTTTTACCTTCCTGATGGGGCAATATCTTCCCCCAACACTGTGCCGGATCGACCGCACTTACCCAGACAAGTTTTTTCTCCGGATTTTGCAGCTGCCGAATTACACCCTCGTAATCTTTTCCACGGATAAACTGTGCGCCTGATAAATCTTTCACAAAGTATCCTCTTCGCGCCTGACCGGTATACTCCCAAATCCGCAGCACTGATAAAGCTTCCTGCCATGACAGACCGCAGGCAGAGACTGTCTCCTTACTGAGAACAGGGCTGTAATTGAAGCAGGACTCCAACTTCTCCTCTACGGTTTTCTCACGAATGGGCCTTACAATATCCCATCTTCCTGCATTTAGTGCCTTAATCCGCGTATTCACCCGCTGCCTTACAGTCGCCTTTTTCATTTTTTCCTGATTAAGCCATTGCCGCACAGGAAGATAACTGTCCGCATAGACCAGTCCCTTTTCCATAAGAGACAATAACGTTTCATGTGGTGATTCTCCGGAAATCAGGCCGTTAAGTGACTGCATAAAACAGGCACCGCGTTTCAAGATAGCTTCATATATAATTCGTTCTTTTTCCGTAAGGTCTTCTAACGTTGTCCTGCTATTCGTCTCCGTCCGGCTGTCCACTCCGATTTCCGTCTCACTACGCATACTGCCGCTTACATCCGCATCCCAGTCAATATCTTCCTGATAATCAAAGCGCAGTCCGCCCTTTTCTTCCATGTGCCAGAACAATTCTCCCTGTGCGAGAAAAGTATCTAACATAGATTCCCTATAATTTCGCACCCGTCTCGGCAGAAAAATGCTTTCCCAATAGGCTGCCGGAAATATCATACCGGCATACTGTCTCAATGTATTACGCAGACATTCCTCCGCCGGTGCGCCCGACTCTGTCCTAAGAAGCATAAGCGCCGCATAATTCTCACCCGGACAGGTCTGTATTTCTTCCCGTCTGTTTTTCAGCGTGCGAACTCTGGCGCGGCTGTATAATTTGGCATGATAATATCTGCCATCTTGTCTGACTGCGTCTGACTGACGGCATAACTGCTCTAAAATTTCTTCCGCTCTCTGTTCGGACCATCCATAGCGAGCCGCCGTCTGCGGTACATCCGCACCTCCCCGATAACGAAGCATACGCCTTACGATATGAAGCCGCTCTTTCTGTCCTTGTATTTCCTTTTGTTGTCCTGTCTCCTGTCGGATCACGGTCTGTTGGTTCGCTGATTCCTGCTTGCCCACTGTTTTCTGTTCAGCTTCATCCTTCTTCCGGCTTGTTGTCGCCCGCTGCCCTATTGCGCTCTGCTCGCTTACTAACTCCTCATCTCCCAGCGCCACAGTATACTCTTCTTCCTGCTCCGCCGCAATCCACAAGCCCTGCTCCAAATACAAAACTCTGCCGTCTCTCGCAAGATTTTCCAGCCATTCCACCGGCACATCCAGTTCTCCGGCCGCCAGGTCTCCCTCCGTCATTAAAAGAGAATGCAACTGCTTCTCATCCTTAGGAAGTTTCCCGCGCTCCTGCACTTCCATCAATTCCTGACTTCCGGGACGCACCAGATTTTTTTCCTTTTTCAACGCCTCTTCCACCGCCCCGTGGATGCCGCGCGGTGTAGGCGCATAATCATACATGACCGCCGCTTCCTGGCTCCATTGCAGCGGAAGCGACATGGGGGAGGGAATATCCGTATAGATTTCCCTAACCTCCACCGCCCCACAGCGGATATCATACAGAAGCTCCTGCACGCCCTTAGCATCCCACAGCTCCTGCATACATTCCCGTCTGGTCTCCCGAATCAGAGGGTGCTCCTGCCTGCGCACCACCTGCTCCAACATTTCCGCGCTTTTAAGCCGCTGCATCCAGAGCGGCTGGCGGCCGTTCTTACGAACCCCCATCAGCAAAGCACGCCCGCTGTTATACCGGAATGCCATATTGAAAAGAGGTGTTGCAGGCAGCATGATCTCCAACTTCCGCATACAGGAATCCGCATCGATCTGCTGCAAAAGTCCTTCCGGAAGATTTTGATTTCCATAAGAATACAGCAGGAATCCGTCCTCCTCATCCACGCTTCCGATCTCCATTTCCATCTGTTCTCTCGCTGTCTGCGCTGCAAGAAGAGACAGCGGTGCATTGATCCGCCTGCCGAATACCGAGTGCACCATCACCTGACTGTTTCCCGCCGAATCTTTAAAATGCTCCACCAGAATCGTTTTATGATCCGGCAGGCTTCCTGTTGACTTGATCTGACGTTCCAGATAACCGCATGCCAATTTGGAGGCTGCTTCATTCAGTCCCAGCTCTCCCAATGCCTCTGCCATTTTTCCGTCCTCATAAGCTTGCTGCAGAGAATGGAAGATTCTGCCAAACGCCTCTCCCGTCCGTTTATCCCTTCCCTTAATCTCTCCGTGCCAAAAAGGAAGTCTTGCGCCTTCCGTATGAGTCTGTGTCACCGTCACGGTATCACGGCTGATATTCACAACCTTCCATGCAAAAGAGCCTAGGATAAAACGGTCGCCTTTCTGGGATTCATAGACGAACTCCTCATCCACTTCCCCCAGCTTCACACCCTCCTGCGTTTTCACGGCATAGTACCCTTTATCAGGAATCGTACCTCCTGCTGAGACCGCTAACATCCGGCTGTAACCGTCTCCCTCCACTCTTTCATGAATCCGGTCGTACAAGATCCTCGGACGCACCGGAATATCCTTCTCATGTTCATAATCTCCTGCCAGCATGGAAAGCACGGATTGCACGTCTTCTTTGGAGATATTGCGAAAAGACCATGCTCTGGGCAGAATCTCCATCACCTCTGAAATCTCATAACTTCTGAAAGCGGCCATGGAAACCAAATGCTGTGCCAGCACATCCAGACACTCTGTTGGCGGCTTCACATGTTCTACGCCGCCCTGCCTCGCAAGCTGCGCCGTCATCCCGCAGGACACACATTCCGCCGCTGTCCTGGGAAAAAGATACATTACGCTGACGCGTCCCGGATTATGTCCTGCCCGCCCCAGTCGCTGCATCGTTCCCGAAATCGTGCGGGGACACCCGACCTGCAGCACCTGATCGATCTCGCCCACGTCGATTCCCAATTCCATAGAGGATGTAGCGCACAACAGTCTGAGCGTGCCGTCCCGCAGATTTAGCTCGGTCTCCGCCCTCTGCTCTTTTGACAGACTTCCGTGATGTACTCTGGCAAACCCTTCTCCGCCCAGTTGATTTACATAATATGCTAATTTTTCCGCATACCGCCGCCCTTCCACAAAAGCAATCACGCTGCGGCTGTTCTGACAATATTGATACACTAGCTTTCCCAGTTCTTCCCACACCGGATCCTTTCTCGGACCTTTCATAGTGTCCGCATAGGGGCTTAGGATATCCAGCCGCACCTGTTTCGCCATGGCAGGCGCGGCAATACCAACCTCCTCCGGTGCCAGATACTCCGCCGCCGTCTCTAACGGTTCAATGGTGGCGGACAGACCGATGCGCTGCAGCGGCTGACCGCATAAATAATCAAGCCGCGCTAGAGACAACATCAGATGAGCGCCTCTTTTGGTATCAATTAAGGCATGAAGTTCATCTATGATCACCGCCTTTGCCGTTGACAGAACGTTCTGTCCCGTCTTGCTTGTAAGCATTAAATACAGGGATTCCGGTGTAATAATCAGAATATGGGGCGGTCTTCTGACCATCTGCTGACGTTCTCTCTGCGTAGTGTCCCCGGTTCGGATTCCGACCGAAATGAGTTCTTCCGCGCCGATCCCGTTCAGCGGCCGCCTTAAGTTCTCGCGGATATCCGCCGCCAGGGACTTCAGCGGAGATACATAGACCAGCTGCAGCTCCTGCTGTAACGTTCCTGCCTGTGCCTGCCGCTTCATCCGGTCCAGAAAGATCAGAAAAGCCGAGAGTGTTTTACCCGTTCCGGTAGGCGCGGATATGAGCGCATGTTTTCCCTTGGCAATAATCGGCCATGCCTCAAACTGCACAGGAGTAGGCTCTCCCAGCGCATGTTCAAACCACTCCGCGGTTTCTCTATCAAAAAGCTCAAGCACATTTTCCTTCCACATGTTTTCCCCTCATGGCATTTTAATCCCTCATTCTTGCTCAACCTGCGAGTTTGGGCGCAAGCACAAACTTGCGTGTGAAAAAT
>CAMWMS010000118.1 GCA_947175435.1 uncultured Lachnospiraceae bacterium
GCATCCCCTGTTCCCCACATGAGGATAGCTGTGGCGGTGTCGTATGGTTTGCCGAAAATCCCCCATCCAACGGCGGTTGCTGCGGCGAACATAAAGAACAGCATCAGAAGGCTCTTTTTGATCTCCCCAGGTTCCTTTTGGGCGAATAAGCCATTGTACCACTCTTCCTTTTCAAGCATGGCAAGCAGCGGATAGAGAAGTACAGCGATCAGGCAGGATGCCAGCGCTGCCGCCTGCCAGTTTTCGGCAACGATGATCATAAATGTGGTACAGCCGAAAGCTACCAGATGTAGGAATTTTCGGAACACAAATTGTGGGACTTTGGTAAAGAACCGGATCAATAAAAGGACTGCTACGCAGGGAACTATATACATGATGAACTTCCCAAGGCACCGCAGCATCCCGGCGATAACAGCAATCTCCGACAGTATGGGCCAGTAATTCAATATCAGCATGGCAGCGCCAAGCACAGTAAGCACTGCGCCCGTCACAATTCCGACCGTGCGGTTTTTTACCCGGTTGGCAAACTGTGCGGAAACAAGTGATGCCACAGTTGCAACAACGATACAGATCAGCAGGACATCCCAGCGCTTCAGGATAATCGCCGGGTGGATGATGATATGGCTGATTGATGCAATAAGTGCTGTAAAAGTCATAATGAAAGTGCTTGTTCCAACAGCAGTTTTCAGTTCCATGCTTAAGAATGCGGTAAAAACCACAAGCATCATCATACCGCCGCCTGAACCTACAAAGCCGGTGCCAAATCCGATGGTCAGGCCGAAAAACAGGGATATAGCGATACCCTTCCAGTCAAGCTTTGCTCCCTTGCTTACTGTGTTTTCTCGTGTTGTGTCCGGTTTTATCAGGAAACGGATGCCGATGAAAAATGTCAGGAACAGAGTAAAACTGCCTAATACTACATTCCCTGCAAGCCACGCTGCGTAACTGCCCACGGTACTCATAGTGAGGATACACGTCAGCATGATCCAGCCGCGCTTTAAGTCTATATTCTTATGCTTTGCATATGTGACTGTGGTCACTGCTGATCCGAGAATGTCTGAGGCAAGGGCGATGGCAGTAGCCTGATAAGCGCCGGTTTCCCCGCTGAAACTTGGACAGAGCACGATCAGGATTGGCACCATTACGGTTGCCGCTGACAGTCCAGCAAGACCTGTTCCAATCCCTGCGCCAAGGGCTGCAATAACATACCATAAATATTCCATAGAACTTCCTCCTGTTCGATTTTACAATGAAATAAGCGCCAGTTTCCGAAAGACATTCTCCAACATCAAAACCATTTTTTCAGGCGGGATCTTGCAGTCCTCATTTACCCACCGTTTGATCATCTGATAGCCGCCATAAAGCATGAAATCATGGAAGTAAGAAATCTCAAAAGAGTCATCCGTAACAGAAGTGATCTCATTCATATTCTGCATGATGGAAGGGAGGTTCAACAGGCGTTTCGGGAAATCCGGGTCAATATTGGAGTTCAATAATAATTTACACATTTTGACGTTTGAACTTATATAGCATAAGATGCGCGGCAGCCTGTTTGTTATCTCTGCATTGCCGGCTGACAGGCTTTTTTCAATCTCTTCCAGAAAATCATCCTCCATCTCTTTTAAAAGGTCATATAGGGAGTCATAGTATTTATAGAAAGTAGAACGGTTAACATCTGCATTTTCACAGAGGGTCCGTACTGAAATCTCGTGAATGCTTTCCTGCTCCAAAAGCTCACAAAGGCTGTCTTTTAGAAGCTGTTTTGTGAGTTTTACTCTGCGGTTGTCTTTATGGTTCATAGATCCTGCTCCTTCTAAAATATTAAAGAATTGTGAAAACGCAACATTTTTTTGCATTGTGTTGCGTTTATAGCCATTTCAAATAAAACAGTTGGTTGAAAAACCAACATGTGTATATTATAATGTCTTTTTGAAAAAAGTCAACTAAAAAGGAGAGAAAAAAATGCGTAAACTGGCAGAGGCTATTGTAAAAAACCGCTACATTATCTTGATAGCGGTTTTTGCAATGACAATATTCAGTGCGGTGATGATACCAAAGGTAAATGTAATTAAGGATATGTCTGAATATCTCCCTGATGATTCTTCCATGAGAAAAGGAATAAATATCATGGAAAGTGAATTTCCGGATATGGAAACGGGGAATACAGTCAGGGTCATGTTCCAGGGATTGCCACAGGAAGAGAAAGTAACATTAAAAGCCAATCTCGAAAAAATTCCTTATGTGGACAGCGTGGATTATGAATCGGGCAGTGAGGACTACAATAAAGACAGTTACAGTCTTTATGTCCTTCACACATCCTATGATGCGGATTCAAAGGAAATGGCAGATATTGAATCTGTTGTCACAGACAGCTATACGGACTATTATGATATGGTTTATAGTGTTGATACAGATGAAAGCACAGAGATTCCGGTCTGGATCATTTGTCTGGCGCTTGGACTGCTAATGTGCATTTTATTTGTCATGTGTGGTTCGTGGATAGAACCGTTTTTATTTTTAGCGACTATTCTGCTGGCGATTGTCATCAATATGGGTACCAATGCCTTTTTGAAAGGGGTATCCGATACCACAAACTCCATCGCTGCTATATTGCAGTTGGTATTGTCCATGGATTATTCCATTATTTTGATGAACCGTTACAGGCAGGAAGCAGAAAACACTAAAAATCCCACGGAAGCGATGGAAAAGGCACTGGCAGCCGCTTTTTCTGCCATTACCAGCAGCTCACTTACAACAATCGTGGGGCTGTTGGCATTGGTATTTATGAAGTTTAAAATAGGTGCGGACTTAGGGGTTGTACTGGCAAAAGGGGTATTGATCAGTATGCTCTGTATTTTTACCGTGCTGCCTGGACTCATCCTGATCTTTGATAAATGGATACAGAAAACAGCTAAAAAAACACTGCATATTTCTATGGGAAGGTTAGGAACTTTCAGTTATAAATTCCGATATGCGGTACTTGGAGCATTCGTAATATTTTTTGTGGGAACGGTACTGCTGAAAGGCAATACAAATGTTTCATATACATTCTCTGAGGAAAATGAGATTGACAGCGTATTCCCTGCCAATAACAGTATTGTCCTTCTGTATGCAAACAGTGATGAGCCGTCGGCAAATGAACTGGCGGGGTATCTGGAAAAGGATGAAAATGTTGTCAGCGTAATGTCCTATGGCAGCACGATAGGGAAAGGATACTCTGCGGAAGATCTGGCGAATGTGATGGAGGATATGGGTTCCGATATCAGCATTGACAAAAGCATGATGGATCTGATTTTTTATGAATATCATGAAGGAACATCAGAGGGGCATATGACATTGGCAGAATTTGTCTCTTTCCTCCAGAATGATATTATGCAGAATGAAATGTTTTATGAATTGATCGACGCAGAAAGCAGGGCACAGATTGACAGTTTTGCGCTGTTTGCGGATAAGGATGAACTGTCTAAAAAACGTTCCAGCGCAGAATTGGGACAGATGTTTGGGATAGATCCTGCCATGTTGGAGCAGGTCTATGCCATGGCGGGAACTTTGTCCATGAGCATTCAGGAATTATTACAGTTCATTTCAAGTAATCAGATGCTGGCGGAAGCTATGGCTTCCGGTGAAAGTGCAGCACAGATGCAGACGGTACAAATGGTCATTGCAAGTGTCATGGAAGAGAAGGAATATAGTGCGCCTGAAATGGCGGAGCTGTTTGGCAGCCTGTCAGAAGGATTTGAGGAAAGACAGATGGAACTTCTCTATACCTTTTATTACAGTATCCATAATGCAGATGATACATGGACAATGACTCCATTGGAAATCCTTGAGTTTCTTTCAGAGGATATGGCTCAAAATAAGAAATATGCGGACTTTTTTGACGAAGACATGAAAGAAATGCTGGACAGTGCTTATACAAAAATTAAGGATGGAGAAAAACAGCTAAGAGGAGAAAATTACTCGCTCATGCTGGTATCGACGAATCTGTCGGAAGAATCAGAGGAAACCAATGACTTTTTGGCAGACATGAGCGAAAAGTGCAGGGATAATTTTTCCGGGGAATTTTATATGATCGGAGCTTCCCCAATGCAGTATGAAATGTCGCTGACTTTTCAGGATGAGATGAATACGATCACATTATTAACAGCAGTTGCGATTTTTATTGTGGTTGCAATCACGTTCCGTTCATTGGTTATTCCGTTGATCCTGGTACTGCTTATTCAGGCAGGTGTATATGCGACTGTAGCCATTATCGGGATACAGGGGTATAGTATTTACTTCCTTGCCCTGCTGATCGTGCAGTGTATCCTGATGGGGGCAACGATAGATTACGCGATCCTCTATACCAACTACTACAGGGAAAAGAGAAAGACATTGGAAATAAAGGAAGCGCTGATTGAAGCCTATAATGGCTCTATCCATACGATTCTTACTTCGGGTTTGATCATCATTTTGCTGGTTGGGCTGGTCGGATATGCCTTTTCCAATCCGACGATAGGGCAGATATGCCAGACGATTTCAAAAGGGGCATTATGCGCAACGATACTGATCATTTTCATTCTTCCAGGAATCCTCGCAGTGTTTGACAGATTAGTGAGTGGGAAGAAAAGAGGTTAAGCAAATAATAGACAATAAAACAGAAATATTTGAAAATATTTGGTTGAAATGGTAAGAACCATTCGACTACTGTTATGGAGATAGGAATGAGATACATATTGGAGGGCGTGTTGTGTTCACAGTAAATGTGGATTGCAGTACGTCCCCTCTTTTTATCTTTGAAATGAGAACAGGTGTTCGAAAAAAGTGCTTGCCTTTGAGAAGTGTCTATGATATGATAATATACAGAACAAACGTTCTGTTTGCATGGGATGATCTGTTATTAGGAAAAGGAATTGATTAGGGGATGGAAGTCAGGATATCGCCGCAGATGTCGGTTATGGATAAACTGAAAATACTGGCGGATGCCGCGAAGTATGACGTATCGTGCAGCTCCAGCGGATCAAACCGCAAAAATGACGGTACGGGGATCGGAAATACGGTCGCGGCAGGGCTGTGTCACAGTTTTGCGGCAGACGGAAGGTGCATTTCTCTGTTGAAGATACTGTTTACCAACGAGTGTATCTATGATTGCAGATATTGTATCAACCGAAAGTCCAATGACGTGCCCCGGGCGTCTTTCACACCGGATGAGGTGTGTGAATTGACGATGGAATTTTACAGACGCAATTATATAGAAGGGTTGTTCTTAAGCTCAGGGATACTGTACAGCCCAAACTATACGATGGAGCTGATCTGTGAGACGGTGCATAAGCTGCGCACGGTGCATCGGTTTCAGGGGTATGTCCATGTGAAGGCGATTCCGGGGGCAGATCCGCTGCTCATACAGCGGGCTGGGTATCTTGCAGACCGCATGAGTGTGAATCTGGAGATGGCGACGGCGGACGGACTGCGGGAGATGGCGCCGAATAAGCATCGCAAGAATATATTGAAGCCGATGCGGCAGATTCAGAATGGTATTACCCAGAGTAAGAATGAACTTGCCTTATACAGACATGCACCGCATTTCTGTGAGGCCGGGCAATCTACACAGATGGTGGTGGGAGCCTTGCCGGAAAGCGACTACCAGATCATGTCGGTGGCTGAGAATCTGTATGAGAAGTTTTCCTTAAAAAGGGTGTACTACTCGGCATTTGTGAATGTGAACGAGGATAAGGAACTGCCGGCCGTGACGGGTGGTCCGCCTCTTCTTCGGGAGCACAGGCTGTATCAGGCGGACTGGCTGCTTAGGTTCTATGATTTTAAGGTGGATGAATTGTTGACGACAGACCGTCCGAATTTTAACATGGCGATTGATCCGAAGGCGGATTGGGCGGTGCGTCACCTGGAAGTGTTTCCGGTGGAGATCAACCGTGCGGATTATCGGCTGCTTCTCAGGATTCCGGGGATCGGTGTCAAGAGCGCGAGGCGCATCATAGCAGCCAGACGGTTTGGCAGTCTGACCTTTGAGGATTTAAAGAAGATGGGTGTGGTGTTAAAGCGGGCGTTGTATTTTATCACTTGTGGCGGCAGGATGATGTATCCGACGAAGATTGATGAGGAATATATTGTGCGCAATCTGACCTATCAGAATCGGATGGGTCGGGGAGAGCGGCTGCCGTTTATGCTGGATGGGACGACATACAGGCAGACATCCCTATTCGATGACGGGATGATTCTGGGAGCACAGAATTACAGGAGTATTTCGTGAATTGATTCGGCATAATTATAGGAAGCGTGACTATGCATTCGTGAATGACGTGATGAGCTGGACGGCTGTTCTATATAATTGATGGTATGGTACACGGGAGACATATGCTATGGAAGAGAAATATATCATCTGTGAGGACTCGTTAGAGGGAATCTTCACGGCAGTCTATGATGCCTATGCCTTAAGGGAGGGGCATGAGCACATTCATATACAGGTGGGTGAGGAAGATAATTACAGATTATTTGCAACTTATATGTATAGTCATCCGGATTCTGTCAAGACTGATAAGGTGATCGGAACACTGAAGAGCAGGCTGGGTGAAGAAGTGTATGCGGCGATCTGCAGGGCGGCTGCATCCTGTGACAAGTCGAAGGGTGAAGCGATCTATCGTACCGTGGTAGAGGGAATTACGGCCGGAAGCGGCAGGCGGACGATGGAAAATCTGCGAAATCCTTACGTGGTCAGGACATTTGAACTTGCGAGACGCACTGCGAATGAAGTACACCACGAAGTGGAGTTTATACGGTTTCAGGAGCTTCAGCAAGGGATTTTATATGCATTGATCGGACCGGAGAACAATGTGGTGCCTTTTGTCATGCCGCATTTTGCAGACCGGCTGGCAACGGAGAACTTCATGATTCATGACGAGAAGCATGGAATGTACGGAATACATCCGGCACACAAGGAATGGTATCTGGTGTCGGAGGCGGAACAGCTGCCTAAGGATCGGGTGCAGTGGTCACAGAAGGAACAGCAGTATCAGGAATTGTTTACAATGTTCCATAAGACGATTGCGATTCGTGAACGCAGAAACATCCGTTTGCAATGTCAGATGCTACCGCTGAGATTCCAAGATTATATGGTGGAATTTAATAAAAACTGAGTAAATTGCGGCTATGGGAGCAGGGCGCAATGGCAGATAATAGACAGATTACACAAAAAATGTTTTGAAGTTCAAAATATTTATGTAAAGTTGCAAGAAAGTGGCAATATTGTTTTTTATCAGGAACAAAAAAAGCCTCTTTACAAACGAAATGAAAAGAGTATAATCATTTCAAACGAGGAGTAAGTAAACAAATTTTTCTATGTGTGCCTTTTGCATACATGAATGGAAAAGGAAGGTGAATGTTATGCAACACAGAATTAAATTAAGACCGGATGAGGTGAGAGACTTTGTTTCCGCTGCGTCGAAATGCATTTATGATGTTGACATCTCCTATAACAGCTATATTGTAGATGCCAAATCAATTGTCGGGGTGTTAGGACTTAATTTTAATCAGGTTTTGACGGTTGCGTATAACGGGTACGATGCTGAGTTTGAGAAATATCTCAAAAAGTTCGCAGTGGCATGTTAAGAAAGCAGCCCAGAAGAGTTTGTCGCCGTCCCGGACATGCAACAGTGTAAAAGGACAATAGTTTATATGGAATTCGTTACATTGACTCCCTATTTAAGATAGCGTAATATCTTAGTAGGGAGTTTTTGTGTATTGGCACAGGTGCAGAAAGAAATGGTCTGAGATGGAAGTACATATTTCAGTCAGGAGTCTGGTGGAGTTTATCCTCCGCTCCGGCGATATCGACAATAGAAGAACGGCCTCTCCTGAAAACGCGATGCAGGAGGGGAGCAGAATCCACCGCATGATTCAGCGGCGCATGGGGCCGGAATATCAGGCGGAAGTGGGACTTAAGTACGTCTACGATACAGGGGAATACGAAATTATTGTGGAAGGACGTGCGGATGGGATCATTACGGAGCAGCTGCTCCAGGAACAGTTGACTCAGAGAGTCAGAGTTACCGTTGATGAAATTAAGGGAGTATTCCGGGACATTAAGAAAATGAAAGACTCCGTGCCGGTTCATCTGGCGCAGGCGAAGTGTTACGCTTATATCTATGCCGCACAAAACGGTCTGAATGCAATTTGCGTGCGTATGACATACTGCCATATGGAAACCGAGGAGATACGCTATTTTCATTATGATTATACTCATCAGGAACTGCAGGAATGGTTCGAGGAAGTGATGGAACAGTATCGCAAATGGGCGGACTATAGTTTTGCATGGCAGAAGATGAGACAGGAATCCATCAAGGCACTGAAGTTTCCGTACTCCTACAGAGAGGGGCAGAAGGAGCTGGCCTCCTATGTCTATCGGACGATCTATCATAAGCGGAAACTGTTTATTGAGGCACCGACCGGCGTGGGGAAGACGATCTCCACGGTATTTCCGGCGGTGAAAGCTATGGGGGAGGAGCTGTGCGAGAAGATATTTTATCTGACGGCCAAGACCATTACCCGTACGGTAGCCGACCATACCTTTGAACTCCTCAGAGAGCATGGGTTAAAGTTTAAGAGTGTTATGCTGACGGCGAAGGATAAGATCTGTTTCATGGAGGAAACGGAGTGTAATCCGGAGCATTGTCCCTACGCCAAGGGGCATTACGACAGAATCAATGACGCGATGTACGATATGCTCACCCATGAGGATGTCTACGGCAGGGAAAAAATAGAGGAATATGCAAAGAAACACAGAGTATGTCCGTTTGAGATGTGTCTGGACATGAGCCTTTTTGCCGATGCGGTCATCTGTGATTACAATTATGTATTTGATCCGCATGTGTATCTGCGCAGATTTTTTGCCGAGGGGATACGAGGAGATTATATCTTCTTAATTGACGAGGCTCACAATCTGGTGGAGCGGGGCCGGGATATGTACAGTGCAGTGCTTCGCAAGGAGGATTTTCTGGAGTTAAAAAGGACAGTCCGGGCGTACGATGAGCGGATCGCCAAGAATCTCGATAAATGTAACAAGGAATTGCTTGCCCTGAAAAGAGAGTGTGAAAATTATAGGGTGGAGGAGTACATTGATCCCTTCGTGCGGGCATTAACGAGGCTGAGCGCGGCGATCGATGACTATCTGGAGGATCATGAGGACAGCCCGGTGCGCAGTGAGATATTGGAGTTTTATTTTGAGGTGTCCCATTTCCTGGAGATGTATGAGCTGCTGGATGAGAATTATGTGACTTACTCGGAGATGGAGTCGGACGGCAGTTTTATACTTAAGCTTTTCTGCGTCAATCCGGCGAAGAATCTCAGAGAGTGTATGCAGCGGGGAAGAAGTACGATCCTGTTTTCGGCGACACTTCTGCCGATTCAGTATTATAAAATGCTGCTCGGTGCGA
>CAMWMS010000119.1 GCA_947175435.1 uncultured Lachnospiraceae bacterium
AATGATTTCTGGAAAAATTTCCTGCGTGATCTGGAACTGGGACAGATGGACAATTCGGAGGGTTACGTCTGTGCCACTGTGCCGCAGACAGGGCCTGCGGGCATTGGATTTGTCAATATGCTTGGCTGGGGAAATGCCGTCACGATCCTGCCGGAGATGATGTACTGGCAGTTCGGGGATGAGAAGGCGCTTCCGGAGCAGTATGAGAGCATGAAAAAATTTGTGGAGGCCGAGATCCGTAAGATGGATGGCAAGAACCTCTGGCTTGGGGTATCTTTGGGCGACTGGCTGGCACTGGGAAAAGATATGGCATGGCAGGCACAGCATAATAATCCGATTTCTAATTCCTTTATTGTTCATGACCTGAAGGTACTTAGTGAAACTGCAAAAGCACTCGGAAAGGAAGAGGATGCCGCGCGATACAGCAAGCAGTATCAGGCAACCAGGGATGCGTACCTTCAGATGTTTGTAAAAGAGGACGGAGATGTGGCGGATGATTATCAGTCTGCTTATATCATGGCCTTGAAGTTTGTCATTCCGGAGGGTGAGCTGCGACAGAAGGTTTTGAAGAAATATGTGGAGAATGTTCGCAGGGAAGGATTGACGACGGGATTTTTTGCAACGGAGCATCTGCTTCCCATGCTGATTGAGGCAGGTGAGACAGAACTTGCCTATGACATTCTGTTACACGAGGGCTGTCCGGGATGGATGTATCAGATTGACCGTGGGGCGACTACCACATGGGAACGGTGGGATGCTATTCGGGAAGATGGGACGGTAAATGAAGATAAGATAACGGATGATAATATGGTTTCCTTTAATCATTATGCATTCGGCAGTGTAGGAGAATTTTATTATCAGTATATTCTGGGAATTAAGCCTCTTGAGCCCGGATTCAAAAAGGTAAAAATTCAACCCTATCCGGATAAACGTCTTGGCGGGGTATCGGGAAGCTATCTTTCCAGGGCAGGGGAAATCAAATCTGCGTGGAAATATGAGGGAGATAAGCTGACGGTTAAGGTAACCGTACCGACAGAAGCAGAGGTACATCTTCCGGATGGAAGAGTAGAACGGGTTAAGAAAGGAGAATATTGTTATGAAGTATTTTTGTAATCCGGTCAATATTAATTATCGTTATCAGTTTAATGCAGATCCCCGTAAGCCTAAGATGCAGATCTGCAGGGAGGCGGCAGACCCGTCTATGATCTGTTTTCAGGGAAAATATTATATTTTTGCGTCCATGACATTGAGCGTCTGGGTATCGGAGGATATGGTTCACTGGGAGAGCTGTCGGCTGCCGGAGAATCTCCCGCTGTATGATTATGCGCCGGATGTTCGGGTGCTTGGTGAATATGTGTATTTCAGTGCCTCCAAGCGTGGGGAGAACTGTAATTTCTATCGTACAAAGGATATCTTAAACGGACCTTACGAAGAGATTACGGGAAGCTTTGATTTTTGGGACCCGAATCTGTTCTGCGACGATGATGGAAGAGTTTATTTTTACTGGGGCTGTTCTAATGCAATGCCGCTTTGGGGTGTAGAACTGGATCCTAAGACCATGAATCCCTTAGGAGAGCGTAAGGCACTGATTGAGGGAGATGCGTGGAGTAAAGGGTATGAGCGTGTAGGAGAAGACCACTGTAAATATCCAAAGAGCGAAGAGGAAGTAGATGCGGCTCTGGAAGGTTTTCTTAAGATGCAGGGACCGGGGGCACGGGAACAGGTTACGGAAGAATATCTTCCTTTGATCAGAGGGATGCTCAGCGATAAGCCTTATATTGAAGGTGCCTGGATGGATAAGTATCAGGGAAAATATTATCTGCAGTATGCCTGTTCGGGAACGCAGTACAACATTTATTCCGATGGCGTTTATATAGGGGATTCTCCCCTTGGTCCCTTTACCCCTGCGGATAATAACCCATATTCCTATAAGCCGGGCGGTTTCCTGCCAGGGGCAGGACATGGATCCACCATGTGGGATAAAGAGGGAAATCTGTGGCATACAGCTACGATGCGGATCAGTAAAAACCATGATTTTGAGCGGCGTGTGGGAATCTGGCCGGCAGGATTTGATACAGATGGGGAGCTCTTCTGTAACCAGCGCTACGGGGATTGGCCCATGGAGATAGAGGACGGCAGAATAAATCCGTGGAAAGCCCCCAAATGGTATCTGTTAAGTTATGGGAAACCGGCTACAGCTTCTTCCAGCGAGGAAGGAAAAGACCCAGAGCTGGCTACCGATGAAAACGTGCAGACTTGGTGGCGTGCAGCAACTGCAGAAAGCGGAGAATGGCTGCAGGTTGATCTGGAGAAAGAATATACAGTGAACGCAATCCAGATCAATTTTGCTGATGATGCGATTGACATCCCGGTGCCCGGACAGATCCGTGGAACCACGCAGGCACGTTACATTGAGGAGAAAGACTATGTAACCCGCTGGAAGTTGGAAGGTTCACTGGATGGTGAGCATTATTTTGTGATAGAGGATAAATCAGAGGTGGCGACAGATTTATCTCATGATCTGATTGTGAGGGAAGAAGGTGTTCGGGTAAGGTTTTTAAAACTGACAGTTCTGGAAGTACCCTATGGGCAGCAGCCATGCATTTCGGGGGTTCGGGTATTTGGTGTTGGAGATGGGGAAAAGCCGAAGGCACCGGAGTTTAAAGCGGTAAGAGAAAATGACCTGGATATGATGGTAAAGGTCACGAATGGCGATGCAGTAGGATATAACATTCTGTGGGGCAGCAGTCCGGAAAAACTTTATCACAGCTATATGATATTTGGAAATGCGCAGCGTGTCGGTGCATTAGTGAAAGGGAAAGAGTATTATGTGCGTGTGGATGCCTTTAATGAAAATGGGATTACTGAGGGAAATACTGTGAAGCTTTCTTCGGGATATGATAATCCATGACCTGTAAGGGAAAAATATTATCCAATGAGTATGCAGAAAGAGGGCATTAACGAATATTTTCGCTAATGCCTTTTATTCGGTAATAGTTTCAGAAAAACTGCTATACCGTTTTGTATTCGGATATCTATTTTAAACAATCTTTTCCGGGCACATAAAACGGATCGTATGTTTCTCAAAAACTGAAAACTGCAATTTACGCATGGTTCCCTGTATTCCGGCACCACTGGGCGATTTTACTGATTAATTCAGTATCAACTTTTCCATACGGAATGCGTATGGTTCCCTTATCAACACTATAGTTTTTCAGTTCTTCCTTAAATGCTGCCACTGCCTCAGGACCGGGATAGAAACCGATATGCTTTTTGGAAGCGGCAAAATGAACAATGTTGTGATCTTTCCAGTATGTCGGCATGCTCCATGAAATACGTTCCTCCGCCTCCGGCAATGCCTGCTGTAAGGTCTGTCTTATAAGATACAGGTCAGCTTGTTTTTCTTCATCCTGACGCATGATATATTCTTCGATTGTTTTAGGTTTTTCCCCACAAAAATGATTTTGATTGATATTTTTAAACTCTTTTCCGCATTTTGAACATTTCCACATAAAGACAGGTCTCCACGTTTTATCATATTTTATCATCTGGTTTATCTTTTCACTCATCCTATCATGCCAGCCTGCCGTTGGCAAGCTGTAATAACAGGACAAACATTGCAGGCATGCACCTTCCTGCGGTAAGGAATGGCATTGTCTGTCCTAGAAAAATACGCTATAATTCTGCATAGAAAAATAGTAGCGGGTGCTGTGCATTCATTAGATGTACAGTGGCCTTTGCAGAAAATACAGGGAGCGCAGAAGATATGGGAAAGATCAACCGGGAGGATATGCTGGAACTGACAAGGAGAATGACTTTGAAGCGAAACTGCTTTGACAGGATCGCAGGGGCATATATGGACGAAGAGGGATTTGTGGACGGGACGTTCAATAAACATTTCCAGAAACTTTCGGCAAAAGATCAGCAAATTAATCTGGATATTGCAAAGACAATTCCCTTTTCAGAGACTAACGTGCAGCTGAAGGAATATGATTTCGAGGAAGCGGACAGGAAGCCGGGTAGTATCTGGCAGCTCCTTATGGCACTGAAGGAATGCGGGTTGAAAAATGACGCAATGCTGGACGTGTTTTATGAGGAATTTGGCAGCAGATACCATGCTGATGGGAGCTATGCGGTTTACTTTCTCCATGGAAGCTGTGATGTGCCGCTGAAAGCAAACGACAAGGAGAGCCTGTGGGAATCGGAAGAGGTCTATCAGTTCCTGATCTGTGCAGTCTGTCCGGTAAACGGCGATTATGAGCCGGGTGCGCCTGAATGCGGGTTCCTTTTCCCGGCGTTTAAGGACAGGAGCAGTGATACGGAGAGGATTGATATTTATGAGGCAGACGGCGATTCCCGGAGGGCAGAGGATTTAAGGAAGATTTTGCTTGGGCGGTCTTAAACTTCAAATATGGGGATGGATGAAGAGGGCGATAGGCAGTTCGCTCGTTGGAACTTTCAAAAAATGAAAATAATTTAAGTTTTGAAAACTAATTGATTGTATATTTTGCGGTATTAGTGATATAATTATATCAATTTCAAAAAAACAAAAAAATTATACTTTTGAAAGTGGGCGGATTCATGAAAATAATTTTGAGAAAACGCTATCTGGACAGAATGGTTGAGTTAAAGGATACTCCGGATATAAAGATTATTACAGGAATCAGACGTTCCGGAAAATCACAGCTTATGCAGGCCTATATAGAGTACTTACGGAATCATTTTGAGAATGTCAATATTATTTTTGTTGACTATATGGATTTGGCATTTGAGGAAATCAAAGAGTATCATGCGCTTCATAATTATATAGAGGAGCGGCATCAGGCAGGAAAAGCGAATTATGTTTTTGTGGATGAGGTGCAAATGTGTCCCGGATTTGAGCTGGCCATTAACAGCCTGTATGCAAAAGGAAAATATGATATTTATCTTACAGGGTCAAATGCCTTTTTATTAAGTGCGGATTTGGCAACGCTTTTTACCGGAAGATATATTGCAGTTCCTGTGTTCCCTTTTAGCTTTGAGGAGTATTGTGAATATTATAGCGACATAAAGGATAGAGAACGGCTTTTTGAGGATTATTCTGTGAACGGTGGACTGGCAGGTTCTTATGTATATCGAACAGAGACAGATCGGACAAATTATATTAAAGAAGTTTATGGAACAATTGTAACCAGGGATCTTGTACAGAAATATCATCTTTCGGATATTATGGTACTGCAGCGACTCAGTGAATTTCTAATGGACAATGTCAGCAATTTAACCTCTCCCAATAAGGTGAGTAATATCTTGTCCGCAAACCTGATTTCTACCAATCATATGACGATTGGAAAGTATATCAGGTATTTGTGCAATGCTTTCGTCTTTTATGATGTTAAGCGGTACGATATTCGGGGAAAGAAGTATCTGGAATCTTTGGATAAGTTTTATTTATGTGATACGGGAATCCGCTATGCAGTACTGGGCAGCAGAAATATGGACTATGGACGAATATATGAAAATATTGTCTGTATCGAACTTCTGCGAAGAGGTTTTGAAGTCTATGTGGGAAAGCTGTATCAGAAAGAAATAGATTTTGTGGCGCAACGTGGAAGTGAAAAAATATATATTCAGGTCAGTGATAATATTACCGGTGAAGACACGTTCAGGCGGGAGATTGCTCCTCTTTTGAGTATACGGGACGCATATCCTAAGAAAGTAATTGCCAGAACAAGGCATCCGAAATACACATATGAAGGGATTGAAATATGTGATATTGCAGAATGGCTGCTGGAGAAATGAGGTGTATAAATAATTTCGTGGTATGGTGGCAATAAACATAATACCCCGGATTATTAAGCTGTAATAACAGGACATCCAATGCAGGCATAACATAATAGAGAAGATATGCAGAGGAAGCAGCCCATGTCCTCTAAGGCTTCAGAAAAACTGCTATACCGTTTTGTATTCGGATCTCTACTAATTTGTTTTGCTTCTTCCATAGCTTCAATCACTTCCGGTTTAAATTCGGGATATTTCACTTCAAATGGAATTCCATTTTGTAAAATCACCTGCCTAAGAAACATATTCACTGCATCGGACAGATTAAGTCCCAACCCCTCCAAAAGTTCTACAGCCTGTTCCTTTTTTATAAACGTCTCTGTTGTCCAGGATAGCGTATTTTGATATACTTACTTAAAGCAGACACAAATCCGTATTATCTGCAGGGAATGTACGAAAAAGCAATGGAAACAGGAGGAAATGTATGAGATACAGAGAACTTGGTAAGACAGGTTACAAGGTCAGTGAGATCGGACTTGGCGCAGAATGGCTGGAACGGCATAATACAGAAGAAGTAAAAGCCGTAATCGATGTTTGTGAAAAAGAGGGGATTAATATTTTAGACTGCTGGATGTCTGAGCCTAATGTCCGGTCAAACATTGGGCTTGCGCTAAAGGGGAGACGTGACAGGTGGATTATACAGGGTCATATTGGTTCTATTTGGGAAAATGGCCAGTATGTACGCTCAAGAGATCTTGTTAAGGTGAAACCGGCTTTTGAGGATTTACTTGCGAGACTACAGACGGATTATATCGATCTTGGCATGATCCATTTTATTGATCATGAAGATGAGTTTGACAGAGTAGTGAACGGCGAATTCATGGATTATGTAAGACAGTTAAAAAAGGAAGGAAAGATACGGCATATCGGGATGAGCACCCATAATCCACAGACTGCTAAGATGGCAGCCTGTCATGGCGAGATAGAAATGATCTTATTCAGTATCAATCCGGCTTTTGACATGCTTCCCCCTGTGGATGAACTGGATACATATTTTACAGGACAGTATGATGAAAAACTTGGCGGGATTGCACCGGAACGGGAGGAATTGTATAAAATATGTGAGCAGAACCATGTGGGGATCACTGTTATGAAAGGATATGCAGGAGGACGTCTTTTTCATGCAGAGACTTCCCCTTTTGGAATCGCCCTGACCCCGGTGCAGTGCATTCACTATGCCCTGACACGGCCGGCGGTGGCTGCTATCATGGCAGGATTTGACAATCCGCAGCATGTGTATGAGGCTGTCGCTTATGAGACAGCCACGAGGGAAGAAAAGGATTATGCAAGTGTGTTGGCGACAGCTCCAAAGCATGCGTTTTCCACCGGACAGTGTACCTATTGCGGGCATTGTGCACCATGCCCGGCAGGGATCGATATTGCCATGGTAAATAAACTGTATGATCTCGCCTGTATGCAGGATGAAATTCCGGGAACGGTACGTGAGCATTACCGACAGCTTCGAGCGGATGCAGCTGATTGTATCAAATGCAGGGGATGCGAAGACAGATGTCCGTTTCATGTGCCGATCGCAGAGCGGATGGAGAAAACAAGAGATTTGTTTGCCTGAGAAAGAAAAATGGCAATTAATTGAATTAGGATTTAACTTAAGGCGTAATAACAGGACATCCAATGCAGGCATAACATAATAGAGAAGATATGCAGAGGGAACAGCCAGAATATAATATCTGACGTTATTGAATCGGAATTTATTATGAAACGGTTGTTACGATAAGCCATGACCTGTAAGGAAAAAATATTATCCAACGAGTATGCTGATTTGATTACGGATTATGTGATGGCAGACGATCTGTCGGCAACGACGCCGGTCGATTTCTGTTTCCATGAAATTGACGAATCCTATGGTGTGGCCAATGTAAACCGGGCCATGATACCGCCTATGTCTATCGGTGTTTACAGCTATACCTCGATTCCGTCCGTGTATGGGCTGATGCAGATCGGAGACGGTATTGGTGGGCAGTTTTTTAATCCGGAGAGTCTGGCGGATACAGGAAGCATACGGGTGCAGAATCCGCCGTTATCTCTTCAGGGATCCGGTGTTGTGCTTGGATTTATAGATACGGGCATACGCTATGAATTGGACGTATTCAGGCGGGAGGACGGCAGCAGCCGGATTATGGCGATCTGGGATCAGACGATTCAGGACGGAGAGCCGCCGGAAGGATTTCTTTACGGCACGGAATATACGCGGGCGGACATTGATCTTGCCTTACAGACATCAGTACCGACGCAGATTGTGCCTACTACCGATACAAACGGCCATGGTACCCAGATTGCTTCCGTAGCATCGGGCAGTATATTGAATCAGGGTTTAACTTTTAGAGGCGCAGCGCCGCTTGCGGATATTGCGGTGGTTAAAGTTAAGGAGGCAAAGCAGTATCTGAGAGATTATTACCTGATTGCGGACGGTGCAGTCGCATATCAGGAGAATGATATTATGGAGGCTGTCAGATATCTGGAGCGGATGGCGATCGCCATGCGCAGACCGGTAGTGATCGTGCTGGGTATCGGTACGAATCTGGGCAGTCATAACGGTACGTCACCGCTTGCCTCTTATCTGAATATTGTGGCGGGACGGAGAAGCCGCGCTGTTGTCGTGTGCGGCGGTAATGAAGGCGATAAGGAGCATCATTACGTGAGCGCGGTTCCGGATGTTGTGGAAGTGCGTGTGGCGGAGGAGACGAAGGGATTCTGTCTCGAACTTTGGGGAACGCTGCCGGAAACTTATGCGGTGAGGGTTCGTTCTCCCGGCGGAGAGACATCTCAGGAAATCGACTTTCGAAGCAGACGGGACAGGGAGATCGAATTTATTTTTGAGAAGACACGGATCATGGTAAGCAATTTGATCGTGGAGCGCGATGCGGGAGAACCGCTTATCTTTTTTAGATTTGAGGACCCGACGCCGGGTATATGGAATCTTCGCATTTATTCATCAGAGAACGGCGCAGAGCGGGGGACGGGAGTGTTTCACTTATGGCTTCCGATCAGTGAGTTTCTGGATACCGAAGTAGTCTTTCTGTCGCCGAGTCCGGATGTCACGCTGACAGAGCCATCTAACGCGGAGCGGGTTATTACGATATCGTCCTACGACGCAGCTTCCGGAAGCTGGTTCCCGCAGTCAGGCAGGGGATATGCGAAAAACGGGATGATCAAGCCGGATCTGTGTGCACCGGGAGTACAGGTCTCCACGGCGCTCGGAGCGAAAACCGGCGCCTGTATGGCAGCAGCCCTTGCGGCAGGCTGTGCGGCACAGTTTATGGAATGGGCGGTGGTAGACGGCTATGTGCCCGCAGTGGAGAGCAGGGGGGTTAAGAGCTATCTGATTCGCGGTGCCGACCGGTCGGAGAACATCGTGTATCCGGATCGACGGTGGGGATTCGGAAAGATCGATATCATCGGCACATTTGAGAATTTAGCAAAACTGGAGTAAAGATTGCGGAAGGAGCTGCCGGAAATGACAGTTTCTGCGCGGGCAGGCATTGATTCATGTTGAGTCAATGCCTGTTTCGGTTTCTTTGATAACAAGTGCAAATTA
>CAMWMS010000120.1 GCA_947175435.1 uncultured Lachnospiraceae bacterium
AAGTTGTAGATCCCGATTATATAGATCTTCTTGCATATCTCGTGTTGGCGGCGGCTAATTAGGCGGTGCGTATGTCTTTTTTGAGGCGAATAACGAGCTGATGAGCAAGATGACCGGCGGTCTTGGCGGAGGATTTCCGTTCTGATGGAACTATACAGCGGTCATATCAATAAGTTAATAGAAGAGTTGACAGGGCTTCCGGGCATTGGTTCTAAATCCGCTCAGAGGCTTGCTTTTCATCTGATCAATATGCCGCAGGCAAAAGTGGAAAGACTGGCGCATGCGATCGTGGATGCAAAAGAAAACGTACGGTATTGTCAGGAATGCTATACGTTGACGGATCAGGATATATGTCCGGTCTGTGCCAACGTCAACAGGGACCACGGCACCATCATGGTGGTGGAAAATGCCAGAGATTTGGCGGCATATGAGAAGACAGGTAAATACGGCGGTGTCTATCACGTGCTCCACGGAGCGATTTCCCCCATGCTGGGGATCGGGCCGAATGATATCAAGCTTAAGGAACTTATGCACCGTCTGGAAGGTGATGTGGGCGAGGTGATTATCGCTACCAATTCCAGTCTGGAAGGCGAAACGACAGCCATGTATATCAGTAAGCTGATCAAACCTACGGGGATCAAAGTGACAAGGATCGCCAGCGGCGTGCCGGTGGGCGGCGATCTGGAATATATAGACGAGGTTACGCTGTTGCGTGCATTGGAAGGCAGAGTGGAACTGTAGGAAGCGGAGGGATAATAGAGATGGAGATAGTAAAAGAGAAGTTCGGGACAACAAAATGCGGTAAGGATGTGTATGCGTATACTTTATCCAATGCCGGCGGTATGCAGGCGAAAATCATTAATTTCGGAGCAAATCTTATAAGTCTGCTTGTGCCGGATCAAAACGGCAATCTGGAAGATGTAGTTTTGGGATTTGATAAGCTGGAAGACTATTACGGAAACAACAGTTTCTTCGGGGCGACGATCGGACCGAGCGCCAACCGGATTGCGGGTGCATGCTTTGAGATAGACGGTCAGAGCTATCAGATCGATGCGAATGACGGCGAGAATAATCTGCACAGCCATATAGAAGAAGGATACCATAAACGTGTCTGGGATGTAACGGAGACGGAGAACGGATTAGTACTTTCTGTGGAAGGCAAAGACGGAGAAATGGGTTTTCCGGGCAATAAAAAGGTCACCGTGACTTTCAGTTTATCCGATGATAATGCGCTGCAATTGAGTTATCACGTGACGGCGGATGCCAATACGATCGTGAATATGACAAACCACACATATTTCAATTTAGCGGGACATAAAGCAGGCAGGATCGAGGATCATCTGTTGAAAATAAATGCTTCCCACTACACACCGGTGGTTCCGGGGGCAATTCCTACAGGAAAAATCGTGCCGGTAGAGGGAACACCCATGGACTTTACGAAGATGAAACCGATCGGGCAGGATATCAATGCCGATTGTGAACAGTTGAAGATCGGACAGGGATACGACCACAATTTTGTGATCGACGGCGCCGACGGCACGCTTCGGGAGATTGCAGAAGCTGAAGATCCTAAGAGCGGCAGGAAGATGAAGGTATTTACCGATCTGCCCGGAGTACAGTTCTACGCGGGCAACTGTATCGGAGAGGAGACCGGCAAAGAGAATACCGCATACGGGCCGCGCAAAGGATTCTGTCTGGAAACACAGTTCTATCCGGATAACATCCATCATCCGAATTTCCCGCAGGCAGTGTTCGGACCGGGAAAAGATTATGATTCTGTGACAATTTATCAGTTTGTATAAAGGCTTGTTGGTTTATTGCAGATGTTTCAAGTAAAGGATACGGAAATTGTGGTGCAGGGTGAAGTGTTACTGCATGATGATTTCCGTATCTCTTTTTATAGTTAACGACATTAGAAATTTCGCGTTTGGTCTTGCAAATGCTTCCGTATATGGCATTGGCAAGAACCGGAAGCAGAAATTTGTTATGTCGTTTACAATAGCTATAGGAAATTTTTTGTTTATGCAGACACATCAATTATCGCGCTTTTTGCCATATTTTTCACATAAGACATGCTATAGTAATTTCATAGAGTGATACAGTGCGCGAAGACGATCCGATTATCGATCTTCGGAATGGAGTGAATGCAATGAGACAGTCATCAATCATCATTCACAAAGGAGGAAAAGAAGAAAAGTACGAGATCTACGTGGAAGATTACGTGCTGTCTTTTTTAAAAGAGGAAACAGGAACATTGGAGCTGTCGGAATTCTTTTTCTACGGATTCAAAGAGAAGTTTGGCAAAAAATATACGATATTTGGCGTGGGAAGGGATAGGCATCTGGAGGTATTTGATAAATACAGTCTGTTGGAAGAGATCGGCTGCCGCCTGACGCAGGCAGGGCCCGTGTTTCTGGTCAGAGAGGGAACGGAAAATTATGAGGTAAAGGGATACGAGGTTTTCTATCAGGATAATGCACCGATGCAGACTTATCTGATAGAACGGAAAAACGGAAACAGCGGGAAAGATGGGGACAGTAGTCCTATGGAGGCGGATAGGAGCAGCGGGACAGACCAAAGGAAATGGCAGAGTGCGCAGCCGCAAGCTGTGCAGGGGCAGACACCCCGCCGGCAGATATCACCCAGTACGATTTCCGCTCAGCTTAGTATTATTCTTATGATATTGGTCGCTATTGTGGTCAATTCTACAAACAGCTATGATGAGATGCAGCAGTTGAATCAGTCGGCTACAGAAGTTTTTTTTGCCATGGAGAATCAGGAGGCGGAAAAAGCGGGTGAGGCAGGAGAGGGCCGGGGAGAGGTCGTAGTGCAGCGGGAACCTTCGCAGGAAGAGGACATTCTGAAACTGGCAGCGCTTGAAAATAAAGAACAGGCAGGCGAACCGGAGGATGCAGCGGGAGAAGAGAAATCCGAAGAAACAGATAGGGAATCTTCGAACGAGAATGACAAAAATGCGACTAAGTCTTCCGAGGCTCCAAAAGATGTTGCAGACAATGACAATGAGGAAACGGGCCGGAACAATGAGGGAGAAGAAACCGGCGAGTCTGAAACCACTGAGGAAAACTCCGATCAGGACGAAGAAGTGGAGGCGCTTTCCCGCAATGTGGCAAGATACTATAAAGTGGAGCCCGGTGATACCCTATATATGATCAGCCAGAAAATCTACGGAGATACCACCCATGTACAGAGAATCTGCGAACTAAACCAGATCACCGACCCGGATCATATACGAGATGGACAAAAAATAATACTTCCCTAATCAGATTCATGTTATAATGTACGCGACACCAATGAGCAGTGCCACGAAGTAAACAGACAAACCGGCAGCTTACTGACGGATTTGTCTATTTACGGAGTGATAGGGCGAAGCCCGCGAGCGAGATGAAGCGAAGCGGAATCGAGCGTGCACTGCGGAGTAAAAAAGAGCAATATGCCAAATCGGCAGCATGCTGACATTTTTGTCTGCTTACGGAGTAATGCACCATTTACTACTTAGGGAAGAGGAACACCAATGACCAACGTTAGGGACTACCTGAAAAAGAAAAAAGAAAGAGAAACGGAAAAACCGAGAGTCAGTTATCGTGAGCGAATCAAAAGCCACAAATTTACGATTTTCTATAGGTCGATCCTGGTGTTCGTTTTGATCGTGGCGGTCATAGCGGCACTTTATATACAATGGAGTAACAAAATCTACACGCAGGCAGCCGAGATATCTTCCGTGGAGATCAATATCACGCAGGGCTCCCAACTGCTTCCGTTTGCAGGATATCTTTTGACCTACAGTAAAGACGGAGCAGGGTGCATGGATATTAAAGGCAATGCGGTCTGGAATCAGACATTTGAGATGCAGAATCCGATAGTGGATGTATGCCAGAATGTAGTTGCGATAGGTGATTATAACGGCAGAAACATATATGTCATGAATACCAGCGGTGTTATGGGCAGCATCACGACTAATAAACCGATGAGAGATTTCTGCGTGGCGGCCAACGGTGTTGTTGCTGCGGTTTTGGATGATACAGATACCACGTGGATCTATCTGTATGATTCTCAGGGAAAAGAGCTGGCATATTTTCGCACAACGATGAAGGACAGCGGCTATCCGGTGAAGGTCGCCATTTCGCCGAGCGGGGAACTTGTCTGTGTATCTTATCTGTTTGTTGACAGCGGACAGATGAAATCCAGTGTGGCCTTCTACAATTTCGGCGCCGTAGGACAAAACAATACCAATAATTATGTCAGCGGCTATGATTATTTGAATACTGTAGTGCCGTTTGTGAGATTTCTGGATAACAGGTCGCTGTTTGCGGTAGCGGACAATCGGGTCATGTTATATGGCGGAGCGCAGAAGCCGGTTAGTGTGTTGGAAAATTTGATTGATGACAGTGTGCAAAGTGTATATTATGGTGGGGAATATGTCGGCTTGGTATTTAACAGTACCGAGGAAGGCAGCAGGTATCGGCTGGACGTATACCATAAATCGGGAGTATTGAAACAATCCATCAATTTTAACATAGAGTATAGCGATATCATATTTTATGAGGATCAGATCATCATATATAATGAGGCGGAGTGCTGTATCTATAACAGTAATGGGATGGAGAAGTACAGCGGCAGATTTAATAAGACGACGCTGGTGCTGATTCCTCAGAATGCAGCATATCGTTATATGGCAGTGACACCGGATTCTATTGATACAATTGAACTGCAATAGCTGTGCGGTGCATACTGCCATGAACAAAAGATATTCAGAACGGGGAAGTTGTGGCTTACATGACAAAATTCATTTTTGCATTTATCATATTCTTATTATTTGTCTGGAGAATAAAAAGAGGGTTTCACAACGGGATTATGAAAGAAGTTGTGACACTCTTGTCGGGGATAGTTTCATTAGTTTGTGTGGCGCTTGTTTTTTTTGCGATCTCCAGTTATCTGGCGAGAGCAATGAGCACATTGACTGTGTGTGTGATCGGATTGATTCTGATGGGCACTGTTTTCAGGGTGTGCAGTCTGATATTTCGACCGATCTTGGCACTGAGCAATATTTCCGTGATAGGCGGAGTAGATAAGGTAATGGGAGCCGCCATGGGAATTGTGGAAGCCTGCGTGCTCTCATATCTGGTCTATTATGTGCTTAACTATATGGGAGTATATGTGCTGTGAATGCAATTTGGGTTGCTGTTCACACGAAATGTCATGATTCAAGAAGTCTGACCTCTTCTTGAATCTTTTACTTTGTCATGGTAGACTGTCAATTAAAGGGATATTTGATCAACATATTACGGAAATAAAATATGTTGTTGCGAATGAACAAGTATTATAAAGGGGGAGTAGTGTGAAAAATAAATTTTTCACACGCAAGTTTGTGCTTGCGCCCAAACTCGCAGGTTGAGCAAGAATGGAGGATTACTATGAAGTACAAAGTTCTATTAACGGGGAAAAATGATTCTGCAATCGACGACTTCTTTATGCAGATGGGTGATAACTTTGAGGTTATGACAACTTCCGCAAGATATGAGGATATCGCCAGGCATATGACTTATTTTATGCCCGACGTTTTTGTATACTGCTTATATAATGAATCCAGAGATGATATCGTTCAGATAGCAAACCTTAAATTAAGATTGTCAAAGGCGAATATTCCGCTTGTCATCATCGGGTTGAAGGAAGACTGTGATGAATTTGAAAAGATTGCAGTGAATGCGGCAAATCTGACATTGTACAGACCGATGGCTGTGGGCGTTATTCAGGAGAAGTTGATCTCGCTTCTGAAGGAAAGACGATTCATGGAAGTGGTCGATATACAGAGTGCAAATGCAGCAGCCGCACGGAAAGCCGCAGAACAACAAGCAGCACAACACGCAGCACGTACGAAAGAGCCTGTCCAGCGCAGGCATGTGCTGGTAGTGGATGATAATGCTATGATGCTTAAGGTGATCAAAGAACATCTGCATGATAAATATGATGTGGCGACGGCCGCAAGTGGCAGAATTGCCTTGAAATTCTTAGAGAGGAAGAAGACAGATCTGATTCTTCTGGATTATGAGATGCCGGATGAAAGCGGTCCGGCTATTTTGGAAAAGCTGCGTGCTTCTGCTGAGACGAAAGATATACCGGTAATCTTTTTGACCGGAGTTACGGAGACCAAAAAAATCAAAGAGGCTCTGGCGCTAAAGCCGCAGAGTTATCTTCTGAAACCTGTTGACCGTGATAAATTGATGGCAGCGATTGCAAAAGAGATCGGCTAAAAGTATGAAAAGAACGTTTGTGTCGAAGATGACATGGGCACAAGTTTGACAATCGGTTTGTGGCATATACATAGAGAAGGGATTAGCTTATGGACATGAATCGCGAATTAACGCTGACAGATTTAATTGACGTGAAGGTGCTGCAAAAAATACAGGATAGTTTTGCGAAAATGACCGGTATGGCGGCTCTTACGACAGATGCAGACGGTGTAGCTGTAACGGAGGGCTCTAATTTCTCCGATTTTTGTATGAAGTATACGAGAACTTCCAAGATCGGCTGTACACGTTGTGAGCAGTGTGACAGACAGGGAGCGGAGATGGCGCTTGAAAGTGGCAGATCCGTTATTTATGCCTGTCATGCGGGGCTCATGGATTATGCGGCGCCGATCATGGCGGATGGGAAGCTTGTGGGATGTTTTATCGGCGGTCAGGTGCTTGTAGAGCCGCCCGATTTTGATCAGGTAAGAGAGATTGCAATGGAAATTGGCGTAGATGAGGAGGAGTACATAGAGGCAGCAGGCAGGATTCGCGTGTTGGAGCAGGATACGGTAGATAAAGCTGCCGAATTTCTCTATACGATCGCAGATGTTCTGTCTGACATGGCGTACAATAAATATCGTGTTTATCAGGCGAATGATATTATGAAAGCTAATTTGGAGCTTGTCAATAAATCTTATGAGCGATTGGAAAAGTCAGAGAACATGAAATCGGATTTCCTTGCCAATATGAGCCATGAGATCAGAACGCCTATGAATGCTGTTATCGGTATGGCTGAGATGGCGCTTCGGGAGGATCTGCCGCCTGCGGCAAGAGATTACATAGGTCAGATCAAAGAAGCGGGCAAATCGCTGCTGACCATTATCAATGATATTCTGGATTTCTCCAAGATAGAATCCGGCAAAATGGATATCACTGAAGTAGCCTACGAACCAATGTCTTTGTTGTATGATGTATCCAATATCATTATGACGAGATTAAAAGATAAGGATGTGGAACTGATTCTTGACGTTGCACCGAATCTTCCGAATAAGCTGTGGGGTGACAATATCAGAATCAAGCAGGTGTTGTTGAACATTGCAAATAATGCGGCGAAGTTTACCAATGAGGGCAAAGTTACCATGCGAATGGGGTACACCAAAACGACTCCCGATGAGATTAGCCTGCAGATTACTGTGGAAGATACAGGAATCGGTATTAAGAAGGAAGATATGGGTAAACTGTTTGAATCTTTTCAACAGGTGGACAGTAAGAGAAACCGTAATATTGAGGGAACGGGTCTTGGTCTTGCGATCACTAAAAATCTGTT
This sequence comes from uncultured Lachnospiraceae bacterium, assembly GCA_947175435.1. GTDB lineage: Bacteria > Bacillota > Clostridia > Lachnospirales > Lachnospiraceae > UBA3282. The sequence continues at coordinate 7,576 of CAMWMS010000120.1, forward strand.
GACGCTGATGAACGGAAGTATCTGGGTTGACAGCGAGTACGGAAAGGGGAGTAGATTCAGTTGCGTGCTTCCGCAAAGAATCGTGGATGACACGCCCAGCATCGGGATCGGTGAAGCGTCATCTATAGTCGTGGCAGGATTGATCTCCAATCCATATGTAAAAGAGAGTTTATGCAATGATGCCGCAAAACTTGGGATAGAAGATATAAGGCTGTTGTCGCTTAGTGAACGTACCATATTTCCTGATGACAAAAGGATTTTTATATTTATAGAATATCCGTTGTTTACGGATAAAGTAGAGGAGTACGTTCGTAATAATCCGCAGGTTACCGCTGTGCTGATGCTTGATTTTTATGATCATGTGGATTGTGACATTCCTAATCTGCTTATACTGAGGAAACCGCTTTTTGCTTTAAATATTGCGATGATATTAAACGGAGAGGAACTGCATTTTGATGATGAAGCGGACGAAAAGGAATTTGACTTCATAGCTCCGGATGCCAAGATCCTTATCGTAGATGATAATGCAGTAAATCTCACAGTGGCAGAGGGGCTTTTGGAGCCGCTTAAGATGAATGTAGATACGGCGGCTGGAGGAAAAGAGGCTATTGAGATGATTTCTCGAGAGCATTATGACATCATATTTATGGATCATATGATGCCAGAACTGGACGGTGTGGAGGCAACACGTATTATCAGGGGTTTTCATCCGGAGTATAACGATGTGCCGATCATTGCGCTCACTGCCAATGCCGTGGAAGGAACGAAGGAGCGTTTTTGCAGGGAAGGCATGAATGATTTCGTGGCAAAGCCCGTAGAACTTCGTATGCTCGTCGCTAAAGTGCGTCAATGGCTGCCGGCTGAGAAAATTCAGAAGGCATATAATACGATGACCTTCGACCCGGGAATAGAAGAGGCGGAACAGATCGTTGTAGGTGACCTGAATGTGAAATTTGCCATGGAGTTTCTTGTCAGCGAAGAACTGTTCTGGAAGGTTCTTAATGTATTCTATTTAAGCATAGACAAAAAAGTGAAGTTGATCAAGTCTATGGAGGAAGAGGAAGACTGGGCGAATTTTACGGTAGAGGTTCACGCGTTAAAGAATTGTGCCAAACAAATCGGTGCCATCTCCTTATCTGAAAAGGCGGCTTTCCTTGAAAAAGCAGGTAATGCGAGAGATGCGGACACCATACATAAGTATACGGACGAGATGCTGGAACAATATGCAGGTTACCAAGAGATGCTTGAGCCTTTCTGTCAGAATGACGAGGAAGAGGCAGAGAAAACAGATGTTTCCGATATTGAGCTGAACAGCTGTTTTGCCAAGATAAGAGAGGCAGTAGAATATCTGGATATGGATCAGATGGAGGAAGTAATCCTTGAGATGGATCAATATCATTATGATGAATGGCAGCAGGAATTGTTCAATCAGCTAAAAGAGGCCGCGGGTGAGATGGATGTGGACAGATGTGAGACAATTTTGGAAGACTGGGAGAGCCAATTGGCGAGACGCTAAATAAGAGGATGGAATGTAATTTCGGACTACGTCCATCCTTCGCAAATTTTGCAAATTTTTGGATTTAGGATATTGACAAAGGATAAAAAACAGTGATAAAATAAAACTCTACCGCCCAAAATAATATCAGCCAGAAAAAATAA
>CAMWMS010000121.1 GCA_947175435.1 uncultured Lachnospiraceae bacterium
TGTTTGAGGGATGACAGGATGAAACACATTTTGTCTTCACGATTTCCGATACGGGCAGCTGATTTACGGAAAGTGCGCTGGTGCATGCGAAGGAGCAATTCTATATGGATGACGATAGCCGCCATGCCGCAGGCTCCCACTACGGCATGGGACTGTATATTGTTGATACGATCGTAAAACAGCATGACGGTACGTTGCTTTTGGAAAATACTACCGTTTCCTCAGAGACGGAGAGCACTTTGCGGGTTCAGGGGAATGTGCATGCACAGGGCGGTGCGAAGGTGACCGTGAAGATTCCGTTGGTGTAAAGATACCGCTAGGAATCTAAGTCCGCATATGGTATACTGTTAGGCGTAGATTTTCGAGTTTTAGCCTGTCTGTCATAAGCTGCCGCGCTGACAGCACACAAGACGGTGTCATTCTGGTGCTGGTGCTTCCGTGGAGACGGTGCCAGTATAAAGTGTCTGAGAGGACAAAGTGCATAAATGGAGGAGCATATGGCGAAGATTACAGATTGGATCAACATAGAAGAAGACGGAATATGTCTTGTGTTTGGTGTTACGGATGAGGAGCAGCTGAAGCTCCTCCATTTTTCTTCCAAACCTTTTACCGGGATGGAGGAAAAGGAGCAGTATATACAGGAAGGGTTTCAACTTGTGCAGGTGAATTTTTCCGGATATAACAGACCCTATGAGAAACATGGAAATAAACATATCGTCACAGCACCGGGATATCTATTGACCTATGCGGGTATGGAAGATACACGAAACGAGATCGGCAGAAGGCTGGTAATTACCCAGAAGGATACATTGACCGGAGCGACAGTGGTGTCATATTTACAGTTTTATACCGGCACGTCCACTGTGCGCATGTATCATGAGATCTTCAATGAAGGCAGCGAAGATCAGACATTGGAGTACGTTTCTTCTTTTTATTATCTGGGGATCGAGAAAGAGGGGAGCGCAAGTTCGGATGAGAAAATGAAGCTTACCTATGCCTGCCACGGATGGCAGAAGGAGATGAACTTCCGCACAGTGACTTTTCCGCAGATGGGGCTGGGACAGACACAGCCAACGGTGAATCAACGGACTTCTTCCACGTTTGAGCTGACCAACACCGGCAACTGGTCTACGAAGAGATATCTGCCTATGGGCTATTTGGAGAATACGGAGGCCGGCAGCGGTTTATACTGGCAGATCGAGCATAACGGTTCATGGCATGCGGAGATCAGTGATGAGAACGGACATTTCTATCTGGCGCTCAGCGGACCTACGGAAGTGCAGTCTCATTGGTTTAAAAATCTTAAGCCCGGCGAGTCTTTTACGACTGTTCCGGTGGCGGTGGGCGTCTCTGAGGCAGATTTTGATCAAGCGATGGGACAGCTTACGAAATACCGCAGGATGATTCGACGTCCCAATAAGGATAATGAGAATCTGCCTGTGATTTTCAACGATTATATGAACTGTCTCTTCGGCGATCCCACAACTAAGAAGGAGATTCCGCTGATCGATGCGGCAGCCCGGATAGGCTGTGAATATTATGTGATCGATGCAGGATGGTATGCGCCCGGAGAATGGTGGGACAGCGTAGGCGAATGGCAGCAGTGCAGGGAGCGTTTTCCCAGCGGAATCGAGGAAGTGACAGCGTATATCCGGGATAAGGGCATGGTGCCCGGATTATGGCTGGAGCTGGAGGTCATGGGTATCAACTGTGAGAAGGCGAAGAGAGTGCCGGACGACTGGTTTTTCGTCAGACACGGCAAAAGAGTTTTCGACCGCAGCAGATATCAGTTGGATTTCCGCAATCCTGCAGTGATTGAGCATGTCAACGAGGTAATAGACCGCGTAGTGAATCAGTACGGCGTGGGCTATATCAAGATGGATTACAATATTGAGCCGGGTATCGGTACGGAGCTGTATGCGGACAGTGTAGGACAGGGTATGCTGGAGCATGAAAGGGCTTATCTGAATTGGTTGGACGGCGTGTTTAGGAAATACCCGGATCTGGTAATTGAGAACTGTTCCAGCGGCGGCTTGCGGACGGACTATGCCATGTTGTCGCGCTACAGCATACAGTCCACTTCCGATCAGGAGGACTATCGCAACTATGCCACGATTGCCGCCAATGCCTGTGCAGGGCTGACACCGGAGCAGGCAGCCGTGTGGTCTTATCCGCAGAGAGACGGCGATGAGGAAGAGACGGTCTACAATATGGTCAATGCGCTTCTTCTCCGTATTCATCAGAGCGGTCATCTGCCGCAGTTGTCTGCGGAGCGCGGTGCACTGGTAAAAGAAGGAATCGATTATTATAAAAAAATCCGCAGGGATATCCGACTGGCAGTGCCGGCGTGGCCCCTGGGGCTGGCGGACAGTCAGGATCACTGGCTGGCCGTTGCGCTTAAAACAGAAGTGAAAGATTATCTTGCTGTCTGGCGCAGAGGCGGAGAGGAAGAGACATGTGAGATCCCTTTGGATAAACTGATTCCGGCAGGGCATAATGTAGCGGTTCGGTTGGCATATCCGGAGAAGGCGCTGGCGGAGAACGTGGAGTATACCGTGACCGGTCAGACGCTTACATTGAAATATCGGAAGCCTGTTATGGCAAGGATATTTGAAATCACGGCGGAGTAAGAGTAAGAGGAAAAAGCAGCGAAAGAAGCGAAAGAAATGAGTTGCCATTTACTTTAGTCTGCTACTATGATAAAATACAACAGGATTTTTATTTTCAGAGGCACAGATGCCTCGGAACGGAGGAGAACATTATGAAAAAGAAACTTGCACTTATGCTGGCACTGTCTCTGACAGTGGGAACAGTACTGACGGGATGCGGCGGCGCAGCCGGAGACGCGGCGCAGACAACCGCAGATAACACCCAGACGGCAGACGAGAGTGAGACGGCGGATACGGCAAACGCTGATCTCGTATACGCGGTGGAAGCCGGTTCTGCCGGTGAGGCGGCGGCACAGGATAACGGTTTTCAGACCAACGTGGTAGCATCTCAGGCGGATGCGCTGATGGAGGTGGCTTCCGGTACATCTGACGCGGCGATTATCGATCTGCTTATGGCAGGTGCCATGATCGGTGAGGGCACAAGCTATCCGAACATGAAATACACAGATGAGCTGACCACGGAAGAATATGGCGTGGGATGCCGTAAAGGTTCCGATCTGGCTTCCTACATCAATTCCGTATTTGCGGAGAGTTATGCGGACGGTTCCATGAAGGAGACAGCTACTACTTACGGTGTGCAGGAAGCGTTAGTAGAGCAGCCTGACTCCGAGTTTACTGCATCCGCAGAGGACAGCGATGTAGCCTATATCCAGGATAAAGGTACTATGATCGTGGGTATCACGGATTTTGCACCTATGGATTATAAGGATGCATCCGGTGAATGGATCGGATTCGATGCGGATATGGCACGCCTGGTAGCAGAGAAGTTAGGTGTGGAAGCGCAGTTCGTAGAGATTGACTGGGATAACAAGATTATGGAATTGGAATCCAAGAATATCGATGTTGTCTGGAATGGCATGACGCTTACCGCAGAGACAACTTCTGCTATGGAGTGCACGAATCCTTACTGCAATAACGCACAGGTAATCGTAGTACCGACTAACTAAGCAATCTGTACAGCCGGATCGGTATTCACATGGGAACCGATCCGGCAGGAAGGTTTCGGCGAAGGAGAAATCATTATGTTTTGGAGTGTTACACAATCGCTGTTAGGCGGTCTGCTCACAACGTTTCAGATTTTCATCTTTACATTGTTGTTTGCGCTGCCGCTCGGTCTGGTTCTGGCATTTGGTTCTATCAGTAAGTTCAGGCCGCTGCGTTATCTGATACAGGTTTTAGTGTGGATTATCCGCGGTACGCCGCTTATGCTACAGCTTATTATTATATTCTACGGTCCGGGTCTTTGGCTCGGGCATAATATATGGAGCGGTAATGAAGCGGGACGTATCACTGCTACCGTGGTGGCGTTCAGCATCAATTACGCCTGTTATTTTTCCGTCATTTTCCGCGGTGGTATCGAGGGTGTTCCTGCGGGGCAGCGGGAAGCCGGACAGGTGCTTGGCATGACCAAGACGCAGATCTTTTTCCGGATAACGCTTTTGCAGATGGTGAAGCGTGTAGTGCCTCCGATGTCCAATGAAATCATCACATTGGTCAAAGATACTTCGCTGGCGCGTATTATCGCCGCATACGAACTGACTTTTGCCGGCTACTCCTTTATGAAGAGCAACGGATTGACATGGCCGCTGTTCTACACAGGCGTATTTTATCTGATCTTTGTCGGCATTTTAACGCTGTTATTTAATTATATTGAACGCAGACTGGACTATTTTAGATAAAACAAGTTTATGGGGAGAAAGTGGAGAGCGTACATTTTCCGCTTCTATGGGAAAGGGAATATAGATGGCAATTCTTGAAGTAAATAATATCGGAAAACAATTTGAATCCACCAAAGTGCTTGACGATGTCAGCTTTTCTCTTGAGGAGGGAAATGCGCTTGCGATTATCGGCTCTTCGGGTTCCGGCAAGACCACGCTCTTGCGCTGCCTGAATTTCTTAGAGACACCGGATCGGGGGTCTATTATCGTAAAAGGTGAGACACTTTTTGATGCCTCCATGCCTGTTAAGGAGCAGGGGAAGGATTTGCGGACGAAGCGCCTGCATTTTGGAATGGTGTTCCAGTCCTTTAACCTGTTTCCGCAATATACGGCGCTTGAAAACGTCACCTTATCGGAGAAACTGCTGGCGAAGGAGAAGCCGGATTTTAAGCAGAATAAAAAAGAAATCTACACACAGATAGAGAAACATGGGGTAGAACTTCTGGATCAGATGGGGCTTGCCGACCGCATGACACACTATCCACATCAACTGTCCGGCGGGCAGCAGCAGCGCGTTGCAATTGCCAGAGCATTGGCGCTCAAGCCGGATATCCTGTGCTTCGACGAACCCACTTCCGCCCTTGACCCGGAGCTGACCGGAGAGGTGTTGAAGGTGATCAGAGGACTTGCCGATCAGAAGACCACGATGATTATTGTCACTCATGAGATGGCTTTTGCCAGAGATGTGTCCGATCAGCTCATTTTTATGGACGACGGCGTGATCGTGGAGCAAGGCGATCCCAGACAGGTGATCGACCATCCGCGTGAGGAGAGGACGAAGCAGTTTTTGACCAGATATGCGCAGGGATAAGAGCGTAGCGCAGAAATGAGGAAAATTATGCGCAGGGATAATACGGAAATTGCGGATGATAAAAAGAATATCAAAAAAGCAACAATTATGGCAATCATAGCATGTATTCTGATTATGATTGCCTTTTCCTGTCTGATCGGAGCGGTGTTTCTGCAGGAATACGATTATTTTGATACGGTAGTTTTGCCGCTTGTGCTGGGCGGCTTTTTCGGCGGCAATATCATCGCCCTTGTTCTGCTGTGCAAGGCGTATCCTACTCTGGTCATTTCGGATTGCATGAAAATGAATGACCGGTATGAGAGACAGGAACCGATGCAGATACGGCTGCCGGAACGGGAATCTCTCGGCCGTAAATTTCTCGATTCCAAATTTCAATATACGGAGGACGGATACTATAGGAGAAAGAGTTTTTCTTTTCTAAAAGATTCTGTCTGTTACTATGCCCGGATCACGGAGGATATAGAGGTGGAAAATGCTCTGCGGCGAGAGGTAGAGCGTTTGTATCAGTTAGGAAAGAATGAGAAGAATCTGTGTATGCTTCTGTTTGTATATATGGATGCAGTGCGAGAGCGTGAGAAGCAGGATATCAAGGAGCTGGGGAAGAGAAATATTGTCTTGGAAAGTGTAATCAATCCGAATCTGTCGCTGTCGGTTCTTATCATAGCCGTAGACCGCGGGACGAACACGGGATATTATATGAAGATAGGCAGACATGGCAGGCTTACCTTGTATTCGTACGGGTGTAAAATGTTGAAGAAGCTGTTTGGAGAGGGATCGGAAAAGCTCGGCAGCAGATAAATTATAAAACCGTCTCATTGCATGATTGTAGAAAGTAGTCTATGATGTAGCCAGGGAGGTGCTTGGAATGGCGAATGAAGATAAGAAGGATTTTAATGCGATGCTGCATAAGGCTACGGATATGCCGAAGATACAGATTGTGACTGATGAGGCTACGATTAAGAAATATGGCGGAGAGAAAATGTATTTCGCACCGCCGCTCACATATGATGAGATTATGAAGAAAGTTCCATACGGGAAAGTGATCACGGTCGGGATGATCAGAGACTATCTGGCAAAAGAAAATGGCGCGGATTTCACTGATCCTATTACGGCCGGAATCTTCGTGTCGATCGCGGCATGGGCCAGTTACCAGCGAACAGAGGATGAAACACCGTATTGGAGAACATTGAAGGCCAACGGAGAGCTAAACCCGAAGTATCCCGGAGGAGTTGAGGCACAGAAGGAAAAGCTGGAGGCGGAGGGACATGCGATTATCCGAAAAGGCAGGACGAATATCAAGTATTACGTGAAGGAGTATGAGCAGGCGGCTTTTATATTGTAGAATATAAAAGAGCGTCAATTAAGGATTTCCTGCTCGCTAAACAGTCTGTCCACAGCGCTGATATATTCTGCAATGCGGTTAGCCTTGCGTATCTTTTTCAAATATTTCTCATAGTTTGTAAAGCTATGGCTCATATATGTCCAGAGATCCTTCATTTTGAAAAGAACGGGAGAATCTCCGGACATAATCTGTATATATCCCTCCAGAATCTCATCGTGGAAAGCACGCCAGACCTCCTTGGAGGCAGCATGATCGGAAGAAGAAATTGTTTCGTTACTTCCGCATGCGGTGACATCAGAATGAGACAGTTGCAGATTTTCTGCAAGAGCCGGATTCTGAATGATTCCCCGCCCAATCATGATACGGTCCATGTGCGCAGAGGCATGATTGACTGCGGACACAGTCGTATCAAGACTTTCTGCGGAAACAATATCTCCGTTATAGCAGAGAGGAATCTGATCGGCAGTACCCGCAGTCCGCAGCCGCAGTACGGCTTTTGCATAAGCTTCGGGGTGCGTCATACCGGTATAGAATTCCTGTTGTAAGCGTGTGTGAATAATTAATTCGTGAATCGGATATTTCGCATAGATATCGAGAAGACCGTCCCATTCTGCAAGGTCGGATATGCCCAGCCGTGTCTTGATGGAGATTTTTAAGGGACATTTCTCATAAATCTCATAGAGAAAAGCGTCCAGCTCGTCGGGAACGCTTAAGAATCCGGCACCGCGCTTTTTTGCAGTGACAGTGCCGGAAGGGCAGCCCAGATTTAAGTTTATGGTGTCATAGCCGTAGGAAGCGATCTTATCGGCAACAGCCAGAAAGCGGCCGGCATGATTAGTAAGCACCTGCGGAACAAGTGGGATCCCTGCGTTGTTTTCCGGCAGAATATCCCTGAGCTCCCTGGGATTTATTGATTTATTAGCGGGAGAATTTTTTTTGATGGATTTACTGCTGTTATCAGCGGCAGAAATCCTGCCATTGTAGGCTGTGTTTTCAGCAGAAGTAATGTTTTTATCGGTAATAAAATTTTTATCACTGATAAAAGGCGTAAAATATTTGTCGATCCCGCCGAAGTACCGTGCGTGAGCATTTCGGTATATATAGGTGGTGATCCCCTCCATGGGTGCCAGATAGTATTGCATTACCGTGACCGTACCTTTCTCAGTTTACCCTTCTTTTTCCTGTGCAAAAAGGTCGTCTCTCGTAATATTCTTAAGCCATTTGCCACTGCGATATCGTTTGATGACCCATGGCCATTTCACGAACTCATCTGTGCACAGCAGGAAGTAGACCACCAACACCGGCAGCTTGAATACGAACGCGGCAATGAATCCTAAGGGAACCGCATAACACCACATGTCCACGGAATCACAGATCAATCCGAATCGGGTATCACCGCCGGAACGGAATACACCGGCAATCAGGGTGGTATTGACAGCCGCACCCATCACATAATAGGTGTTGATGAGCAACATGTATTTCAGATAGTGCATAGCCGTCTCCGAAAGAGAGGCAAATTGCAGTACGAAAGGTGTGGCGATAAGGATCAGTATACCTCCTACGGCGCCGGTTATGACGGTCAGTTTTAAGAGCTTGGAAGCGTATTCTTTTGCACGCTGCATGTCGTTTTCACCCATAACGTTGCCTAACAGAATGCCGCCGGCGCTGGCGGTTCCGAAGCAGAGTACCGTACCAAAGTTGCGGACGACTACTACAAGTGAGTTAGCAGCTACCGCGTCGCTTCCGAGGTGCCCCAGAATTACGGAATACATGGAGAATGCAACGCTCCATGACACGTCGTTACCCAGTGCGGGCAGAGACAGGGTGATAAAATCTTTCAGCAGCGCTTTATTGCGGATGAACATATAGGCTGGGTTCAGTTTCAGATCCTTGCTGAGTACAAGCGAAACGAAGAAGCAGCCCAGCAGTTCCACGATACGGGATATGGCGGTTGCCATTGCAACGCCGACTGCTCCCAGACGCGGCGCACCGAAGAGGCCGAAAATAAACACTGCATTTAAGAAGATATTCATCGTGAAAGCCATAACGTTCAGAACCATGGCGGTCGTCACCCGGCCTACACTTCTCAGTACGGCAAGGTATATTTCGATAATACTCCAGCACAGATAAGTCAGCGACATGATCCGCAGATAACCGGCGCCTATGCCGATCAGTTCCGCATCAGTAGTAAAAAGTTTCATCATAAGCTCCGGAGCAAACAGTGCGAATCCAGAGAAGACAGCGGTGATCAGAAGAGAAAAACGAAGCGCAATTCCTTCAATCACGCGGATCGCCTGCAGATCCTTTTTACCCCAGTATTGTGCGCACAGTAAGGTCGCTCCCGTTCCCAGCCCGTAGTACACCATAAAAAGAACGCTGGCATAGTTTGAGGCAAGGGATACTGCCGAGATCGAGGACTGCCCCACGTAGTTGAGCATGACAACATCCGCCGAATTGACGGCGGCGCTGAGCAGGTTTTGAATTACAATGGGTACGACCAATTTCAGTATTTGAGAGTAGAATCTGTCCTTCATGGCGACCTCCGTATCAACATTAATATGTAACCGTAGTATTAATAAGAATACGCCGAAGACTCCAAGATTGTCAATACAGATGTGTTTGAGTTTCCCCATTTTTTCACGTAAATAGAAAATGCAAAAACACTGGATCTTT
>CAMWMS010000122.1 GCA_947175435.1 uncultured Lachnospiraceae bacterium
AAGTTATGCAAAGTTATGAAAAGTTACGGATTTTTATTTTTGGTTCAACTCGGAAGTTATGCTCTATATGGCCTTTGTGGCGATTGCGAATTATACCCAGCAGAATTATGAACTTGGGTATGCATTGAAATTCATGCGAATCATAAATTTAGTTCTGACAGCGATTTTCGGATTATATGGGTATATTGCGGCAGTTCTGATCTTCATATTATCGATTGTGTGCAATAAAACACTGTCGGATAAAAGTTATATTTATCCTCTGCTGCCGTTCAATCCCAGACAGCTTGCAAAGAGACTGTTGCGCCTGCGTCTGCCGGAGGCAAAGAAGTAGAAGAGAAAATATTTTTTTAGAAAATTTTATTAACGAAAAATAACTTAAATTAGTTGCTGAAATAGCTAAAATTTATGTTAATATTTTGTGCACAGTTAATAAAAAAGAAAAAACATTTTTGTTTTACTTGTTATTCTTGTGATGCAATAGTAGAATAAAAACATGCAGATGATAGAATTATTGTTATGTATTTGGAGATGCCAGATAAATAATTAAGCTAAAAAAATTGATTTTGGATTAAAATTAGCTATGCGGTTTAAAGCAGACTATATTATGAGCAGAAAACAAAATCGGGGGAGGATATGATATGGGATATGAAATACATGCCGAAAAAGGATGGGTCAATCGCGGGAATCTTTATCGGCTAAAGGAACTTATGAAAAGGGCGGAAAGCGGAGACAGGATGACGCTGGCATTCTTAGGCGGCTCGATCACGCAGGGAGCGGTATCTACCCGGCATACAAATTGTTATGCTTATCTTGTATATGAGTGGTTTGTGAGAAGGTTTCCGAAGACCGCATTCACTTACATTAATGCAGGAGTTGGCGGGACGACTTCGCAATTTGGCGTGTCCAGGGTAGATGAGGACGTGCTGTTATACAAACCTGATTTTGTGATCATAGAGTTTTCGGTTAATGATGAAAACAATGATTTCTATCAGGAGACCTATGAAGGGCTCGTGCGCAAGGTATACGGTAACGCCTATGAGCCCGCGGTTCTTCTGGTACATAATATTTTCTATGATACGGGTGTCAGTGCGGAAGAAAAACATCGTGTAATCGGCGCGCACTATGGACTGCCGAGTGTCAGTATGAAGACCACGATCTATCCGGAAGTGGCTTCGGGTGTTATTCCCAATCGTGAGATCACACCGGACGATCTGCATCCGAATATCAGCGGGCATGAGCTGGTCGCGGAGGTAATTACGAATTGTTTGGATCAGATCTATATGTGCAGATGGGAAGAGGAAGAGAAACCCATGGCCATGCCGGAGCCTGTGACAGCTAACGCGTATGCGCAGGCGAAACGGTATCAGAATCACAACAGCAGTCCCGCATGTAATGGTTTTACGGTGGATAATACATTAAAGAAATATGTGAGCGACACGTTCCGGTGCGGATGGACCGCCTCGGAAAAAGGTGCTTCCATTACGTTTGAAGTGGAGGGAACCGAGATCGCAGTGCAGTACCGCAAATCGGTGAACAAGCCCGCGCCTGTTGCGATCGCGATAGTTGACGGGGATGATGCGCACGCGGTCACTCTGGATGCTAATTTTGATGAGGATTGGGGCGACTGTCTGCATATTGATACGGCGGCGTACCATATCAAACCGGGTGTACATAAGGTGGAGATCAGACTGACGGAAACACATGAAAATGACGCTGTGCCGTTTTATCTGGTATCGGTGATTGGGGCTTAATTTGATCCAGATCAATATAATTATAAATACGTAAAATCAGATTTAGAAGAGGAGAACTGTATAAATGTTCAGAGATGATTTTGTATGGGGCGTTGCCAGCAGCGCTTACCAAATAGAGGGAAGAGATCCGCAGGACGGAGCCGGTAAGATGATCTGGGATACGTTTACCGAGGAAGGACGTATCATGGATGGTAAGGATGCATACGTTGCCTGTGATCATATGCATCGATATCGGGAAGACTATCAACTTATGCGCCTTTTGGGAGTAAAGGCTTATCGCTTTTCTGTCAGTTGGAGCAGGATTATGCCGGAAGGGACAGGCAGAGTCAACGAGAAGGCAGTCGCATTATATAGAGATATGATTGCTGCCATGAGAGAAAACGGCATTACGCCGTATCTGACAATGTATCATTGGGAACTTCCGCAAGCACTGCAGGATCGCGGCGGCTGGTTGAATGAAGAGATGATCGGATGGTTCGGTGATTATGCGAAAGTGATTGCTGAGAACTTTTCCGATATCTGTGAATATTTTATCACATTAAATGAGCCGGAATGCTTCGTTGGATTGGGACATTTAAGCGGCATTCATGCTCCCGGAAAGAAGCTGAGTTACCGTGAAACTTTTCAGGTTGCGCACAACGCATTGCGGGCGCACGGGCAGGCGGTCGTCAATCTCAGGAAGTATGCGAAACAGCAGATTAAGATAGGATATGCGCCCACCTGCGGTATGGCATATCCGGCGAGCAATAAGCCGGAAGATATCGAGGCGGCGAGGAAGGTGTTGTTTTCGTTCTATAATCCGATGGATAACTGGACTTGGAATGTGGCGTGGTTTAACGATCCCGTGTTCTTGGGAAAATACCCGCAGCACGGTTTGGAGCAATTTGGAGAATATCTTCCCGATATTACCGATGAGGATATGGCATTGATTGCGCAGCCTCTTGATTTCATGGGACAGAATATATACAACGGTTATATGGTGCGCGCAGGTGTAGACGGTGAGCCGGAATATGTAGACAGACCGGTGGGTCTCTCCAAGACGGCGGCGGGATGGCCTGTGACACCGGCATGTCTGTACTGGGGCGTGAAATTCCTGTATGAAAGGTATCATATGCCTTTATATATTACGGAGAACGGCATGTCTTGTCATGATATTGTATCTCTTGACGGGCAGGTGCATGATCCTAACAGGGTCACTTTCTTAGATCAATATCTGTCAGCCCTGCAGCGTGCAAGTGACGACGGGGCAGATGTAAGGGGATATTTCCTGTGGACATTTTTGGATAATTTTGAATGGGACAAGGGCTATACGGAACGGTTCGGTCTCGTATATGTGGATTTTAAAACACAGAAGCGCATCGTGAAAGATTCTGCTTACTGGTATCAGAAAATTATGGAGGAAAACGGTAAAATGTTATCAATCAATCAACCTGCAAAACCTATTCTCTTTTTAAATCCTGTTTTCAAGCAGATGATTTGGGGTGGAGAACGTCTGGGAAAAGACTGGCCCTATGAGATTCCCGGCAGAGATACCGGGGAATGTTGGGCTGTCAGCGCCCATCCGAACGGAGACTGCACGGTCAGAGAAGGCATTTATGAAGGACAGACCCTTTCAACACTTTGGGAGAAACATCCGGAATTATTCGGAGACACCGGATTGGACCGATTCCCGTTACTTGTTAAGATTATAGATGCGAAAGCAGACCTGAGTATTCAGGTGCATCCCGATGATGCTTACGCCAAGGTACATGAGAATGGTTCTCTTGGTAAGACCGAGTGCTGGTATGTGCTGGATTGTGACGAAGATTCCAGTCTCGTAATCGGACACAATGCAGGCAGTAAGGAAGAGCTTACCGATATGATACATAACGGTAAGTGGGGGGAGCTGATCAGAGAGATTCCTGTGAAAAAGGGTGACTTTATACAGATTGATCCGGGAACCGTGCACGCGATCAAAGGTGGACTGATGATTCTGGAGACACAGCAGAACAGCGATATTACTTACCGCGTATATGATTACGGACGATTGACTAACGGTAAGCCGAGAGAGTTGCATATAGACAAGAGCATCGATGTGATTACCGTACCGGCAAAGCCCGTAGCGGAAAGCGTCATGAAGGTGGACGATCTGCCGGCTGATCAGATGAATCTGTTGATTTCCTGTGATTATTATAAGGTGTGGAAGCTTCATGTGACTAAACAGATCACGATTGATCAGGAATATCCGTTCCTGATTATGAGCGTGATTGAGGGCGACGGACTGATTAACGGACAAATGATACGCAAAGGAGATCACTTTATTCTGCCAAACGGATACGGGGAGATAAAATTGCAGGGCAGCATGCAGTTGATTGTGTCAACAATATAGTTGTATGCCTTTGTGGAGAAGTGCGCTGTTTATGTATATCGGTTGACTTTTGTTTGCAGGATTGATATGATAAATAATATATAAAATTGTTATACATACGCAGGGGAAGAGCGCTATGGGAAAGAGTATCAGTCTTGACATCGCCGCACTAATTTTGTTGATTATACTGTTACTTTCATGTATTTCACGCAAAATGCCGAGCGATTTATCCAATCGCATATTTCTTATTATTATATTGTGCGCAATCGCATCGACGGTATTCGATATTATAGCGGTAGCGCTTGATAATGTGCACAGTGATCAGGTATCCTTGCTGTATACTGTAAATGCGGGATATCTGTTCACGCATTTTCTGAGTGCACCGATGCACCTGATTTTCGTAATCAGTCTGACCGATACTTGGCATAAACTGCGCAAAAATCACGTTATGCAGTTTATGCTTATTCTACCGCTTTTTGTTATGTGGGTTGCCTTCGTTGCGAATGCCAGCAATCAGCTTGTCTTTTCCGTGGAGAGCGGTTATACAAGAGGTCCGCTGTTTGGCATGATGTATGTGGCGACTGTTCTGTATATCTTTTTTGACATTCTCTATATTATCCGTTATAGAAAATTATTTAATTTTGCTAAGATTTTGACGATCAGTGCAGTCATCCCCATAGGAATGGCTGCTATGCTGGTACAGCTGCTAATACCGACGGCGCTGGTGGAGATGTTTGCCGGTGCGATCAGCTTGCTGATTATCAGTATTGGTATCCAGAGACCCGAGGATTATATCGATTCTTTTACTTTACTCATGAAATACAGTGCATATGCGAATGACATGAAGCGTACTTTTTATAACGAAAAGCACGTGAAAATCATTATGCTTAATATCGGTAATTTTCGGACGATTCAATCGATGATAGGATTTGATTCTGCTACGCAGGTGCTTAAGGATGTGGCGGACAAGATTCGGGAAGTCAACAAAAAGCAGCATGGATACGCTGATCTGTATTATCTTGATAACGGCAGGTTCAGGATGGTATTCTATGATAAAAATATCAATAACGCGGAATCCGTGGCAGATGTTTTGAATCAGGAATTGAAAGAAAAGAGAAGTTTTTACGGACTGGATATTAACCTGACACCTTTCATTGTTCTGGCGAGCTGTCCGGAGGAGATTACAGACTTTAAGATGCTCATGACGTTCGGCGCCGATTTCCATGAGAAGAATCATTACACGGGACAGATTATGAAGGCAGGAGAGCTGTATGATAAGAATCAGCTCACCATTCAGAATAATATTGACATGATTATAGACCGGGCACTTGAAGAAGGAAGTTTTCAGGTATATTATCAGCCGATTTACTCTATTTCTCATGGCAAATTTGTCTCTGCTGAGGCGTTGATCCGCCTGTTTGATCCACAGTATGGATTTATCTCACCTGAGTTTTTGATTACTGCAGCAGAGAGAAGCGGTGCGATTCACAGAATCGGGGAGTTTGTCTTCGAGCAGGTATGTCGGTTTATCGCAAGCGATGAATTCAGGCGGCTGGGGCTGGACTATATTGAGGTAAACCTGTCGGTGGCACAGTGTATGAACAGTGATCTTCCGGAGACATTACTTGCGATCATGAAAGAATATAATGTTCCTTCGGATCGGATCAATCTGGAGATCACGGAGACGGCTGCGGCTTACGCACAGAATGTTCTGACAGAAAATCTGGAGAGACTTACGGAAGCCGGAATCAGCTTCTCTCTGGATGATTACGGAACAGGATATTCTAATATGAAGCGTGTGATTCAGATGCCGCTTAAGATCGTTAAGCTGGACAAATCTTTCGTAGATGAAAACAATAATCCGAAAATGTGGATTTTCTTGGAAAATACAGTCAGGATGATCAAGGACATGAATATGGAGATCGTTGTAGAAGGTGTTGAGACGCAAGAGATGCTTGATGCATTTTCGAGACTGCAGTGCGATTTCATCCAAGGTTATTTCTTCTCAAAACCGATCCCGAGAAAAGATTTTGTAGCGTTCATTGCGCAGGCGAACAGCGCTTCCTAAAGCTTACTATGTGTAAAAAACAGCCCCAAAGTGGCAAACTGCTTTGGAGCTGTTTTTCAAATAGTTTTTGACTGATACAAATATATAATATTCGAAAGCAGTAGAAAGAAAGGCGAGGGTAGAGCAGTATGGAGAAAAAATTTGTTTTTGATGAAGACATCGCACTCGTAGAAACAGGGTGCGGAAAGGTTCGTGGCTATTTTTATGATGACGTGTACATATTTAAGGGGATTCCTTATGCAAAGGCAAAACGCTTTCATGCGCCGGAACCGGTAGAACCTTGGGAGGGTGTATTTGAGGCCACAAGTTACGGTTATGTGTGCCCGCTTCTAAATCTGCCGAAACCGAATGGTGAATTACTGGTGCCTCACCGTTATTGGGTGTTGAATGAGGACTGCCAGAATTTGAACATCTGGACACCGGGCTTGGACGGTGAGAAGCGCCCTGTTATGGTGTGGCTCCATGGAGGCGGATTTACCGACGGTTCTTCGATCGAGCAGATTGCCTATGAAGGCGGGAATATGTGTAAGTTAGGACAGGTTGTGGTAGTATCTGTGAACCATAGGCTGAATGTACTGGGGTATTGCGATCTTTCTCCTTTTGGGGTAGAATATGCAAATTCCGGAAATGCAGGAACGGATGATCTTGTAGCGGCTTTGAAATGGGTGCATGATAATATTGAGAGATTCGGCGGTGATCCGGAGAACGTGATCATTTTCGGACAGTCCGGCGGTGGTGCGAAGGTAACGACCCTGTTGCAGACCCCTGCGGCGGACGGACTCTATGCCAAAGGAATCAACATGAGCGGTGTGATTGGAGAAGATTTGCTTATGGATGGGTTAGGCAACGGAGAAAAATTAGGACGTGCTCTTATGGAGGAGCTTAAAGTGGATGATGTGAAGGCACTTGAGACGGTTCCTTATGATTTGTTGGCTGCAGCTTATAATAAAGTAATGCCTGACTTGAAGAATGCAGGGGAATACGTTGGCGGTTCACCGTATGTGAATGCTTATTATAAGGGGGAACCAATTAAGAACGGTTTTCGTAAAGAGACAGAACATGTGCCATTAATAGTGGGAAGCGTATTCGGAGAGTTTAACTCTTTTGCACCTACTCCATATAAACGTTCCGGGCTGACGAAAGAGGAAGGCATCAAGATTGTGGAGCAGGAGGTAGGAAAAGAAGAATCGAAAGAGTTGATCAGACTGTTCCAAAAGACTTATGCGGAACGCAATCCGGTGGACATCATGACAATGGACTTTATGTTTAGGAGACCTGAGATAGACTATATCAGAGAGAGAAGCAAGTGCAGCGGAAGAGTATGGTCATATTTATTTAATCTGGATATGAACTTTGACGGCGGACGCACACCATGGCACTGTGCGGATATTCCTTATTTTTTCCACAATACGCAGTATGCGCCGTACACACAGGAAGAAGGCGTTACGGAGCGTGTAGAGAAGTTAATATTTGATTCCGTTATGGCTTTTGCAAAAACAGGAAATCCCGAGAATCCGGAAGTGCCCAAGTGGGATGCCTGTACGCCTGATAAGGAATCCTCGCTTGTGATCGGTAGGGAGACATCAGTGCGGGAGAATTTTGATCATGAACTGATTCCGGTTCTTGAAAAGTGTATGGGACCCGTATATGCCAGAAATATGGAAAAACAGATGAAGAATGTGCAGCATTAAATGATAAGAAAGACATGGGGGAACACAAATGGGAGAACAAGGATTTTGGCATGAAAATGAAAGTTACATAGATTCCATAATGAATACGGTGAATATGCTGGCGGAAGATACCTATATTTACATTCTGCACCTAAAGCAGAACAGAGTATGGTTTTCAGAAACGGCCAGAGCCTATTTTGGGATTCAGGATAAGTATGCTACGGACCATTACCATTATGAAATCATGCACGATCTGGTCCATCCGTATGACTGGTGGGAGTATGAAGAGGGGATTCCTGAAAGAGCGCAGGGAAAGAATCTGGACAGGGAATTGTGCGTCCGGATGAAGGATGCTTCCGGGGAATATCATATGTTCAGCATCCATACGGATATCGTGACAGATGAGAAGAATGGGGAAGAGTATCTGCTCATTCTGCTGCATAATGAAAATGTTCTGCCGAGAATTGATGCCCTGACGGATTTATATTCCCAGGCAAGATTTGTGGCAGACATTGATACAGCAATTGGAAAGAAAGATCCTTTTGCCGTGTTAATGATCAAGCTGGAGCGATTTACTAATCTGAATATTATTTACGGCAATGACTTTACCAACCAGATTCTAAAAGAAACGGCACTGGAGTTTATTTATATGATGGATGAGAACAGTGCTGTCTATCGCCTTGACGGTCCGAAATTTGGGTTTATCTTAAGGAGATGCGACAGAGATAAACTGCTTATTTTTGAGCAGGAGCTCAGGGACAGACTGGCGAAGGGAATCCAGGTAAATAACACGCAGATTACGCCGAAAGTATGTGCGGGAGCGATTTTGATTGATCAGTATGAAGGAAAGGCGGATTCACTGTGTTCTAAGGCAGCATACGCTCTGGGACAGTCGGAAACAGAGCAGCAGGGGAAAATGATTATTTTTAATGATGAAGTGCGTACTTCAAAGAATGCGGATCTGGAATTGATGAAGGTGATCCACCAGTCGGTCAGAGAAGGCTGCAAAGGATTCTATGTAGAGTATCAGCCGATCGTTGTTTCAGAAACGGGGCGCATTATAGGAGCGGAAGCATTGGTCAGATGGCGCATGGAGCCCTATGGAACTGTGCCTCCCGGTATGTTCATTGCATGGATGGAAAAAGATCCGGAGATGTATGAACTTGGCAATTATGTGCTAAAAACGGCTCTACAGGAAACAGTAGGGTTGCTCGAGGTCTTGCCGGAGTTTGTTATTAACGTCAATGTGTCGGCGAGGCAGATGGAGAGAGAAGAGTTTCGTGCGGAGGTACTGCATATTTTGGAACAGACAGGGTTTCCGGCCAGCCATCTATGCCTGGAATTGACTGAACGGTGTAAAGA
>CAMWMS010000123.1 GCA_947175435.1 uncultured Lachnospiraceae bacterium
GCTAGCTCAGTTGGTAGAGCACCTGACTCTTAATCAGGGTGTCCAGGGTTCGAGCCCCTGGCGGTGCATTGTGAGAACTGGTTTTGGAGTCATAGAGCTCTGGGGTCGGTTCTTTTTTTGTCCTCATATATCAAAATGTGATTCCTAACAGTTCGATCACGATTCCCGCTGCCACACCGATCACATATAGCAATCCTACCACCCGCATATTCTCTTTCCAGTCATCATTTACCTTAAGAAGCACCAGCAGTCCTACACCGCTGCCCGACAATAATCCCGCAAGCATACCGCCGGCTCCCAGCACACCGTCCAGATACAGCTGTGTAACGACAACGGATGCCGCACAGTTCGGAATCAATCCCACAAGTCCTGCAAGCAGTGTTCCCACGATCGGACGATCCAGTATAATACCGCCCAGCGTCTCCTCGCCGATCCACGCAATGAGCAGGTTCAGCACCACTGAAATAAGCAGAATATACACGAAAATTTCCACCGTATGGTGCAACGCCGACTTCCAGATCCCGTTCTCACAGTGACAGTGATGCTGTTCACACAGATGCTCGATCTGCATATCCTTCTTATTCGCACGGAAGATCAGATCAATCACAAAACCCGCCGCCACGGCCACAGCCAGTTTGACAGCCAGAACCTTAATGATCATCGCTGCCCCTGTATTCCGGGATATCATAATAGGAAGCATCTCGTCGGAGGTGGACAAAAAAACCGCGACCAAAGTGCCCAGCGTAATGATCCTGCCTGCATACAGATTAGAGGCCGCCGCCGAAAAACCGCACTGAGGAAAGATTCCCAGTATACCGCCGATCATCGGTCCGCCCTTCCCTGCACTGCGTATCGCCTGCTGCATCTTATCGCCCGTCTTATGCTCCAGATACTCCATAACGAGATAAGTCACGAACAAAAAAGGTAGAAGCCGCACGCTGTCTATGAAGCTGTCCAATATTATATCTATGATCATTCTCTGCTTCTTTCTGTGGTTTCAAATTACTTTACACACTAGAATACCGTTTCTATGTGGAAAATGCAAGTCAAAAGGGGCCCTCCGTACAAAAGTACCAAATATAATAAAATTAAGGATTGATTATTGCACCAAAATATACTAATATAGTATGTGTGGGTTTTGTCGATATATGGCAAACCGGAAGGGGTCTTCATATGGAAGGTTTAAGAAATGTAATGGAGGATGCAGTAGAATATCAGCTTGACAAGATATTACCTACCATGCCTAACGTCTGTTCCTGCGAGAAATGTCGTCTGGATATGGCGTCGTTTGCACTTAACAGGTTGTCTCCACAATATACGAGGACGGATACCGGTGCTCTTTTCCAGAAACTAAACAATTCATCCCAGCAGGCCGAGGTCGAGGTTCTGACTGCTGTGATGAACGCGATTAATATTATCAGTGCGCATCCGAAACATGATTGAATTATAAACACGAAATATAAGCCGGACAATTATGTCCGGCTTTTTTCTCTGTTAACTTCTTTCTTGACGTAAGCTTCCACCGTCTCTTTCGGAAGAGAAAGCGCCAACGACATTTCACTGTAGAGCAATTCCTCCGCTTTATGCAGATACTGCTCATCGGAGGAAAGCACTTTCTTACCCTCATCCAGCCGGCTCTGCCTGCGCAGGTAAAGCGTCTTGACGATCCGCGCAAGGCTGTGGCTGTCATAAGTGCGAATCGCATCCTTATACATCTGCTCCCTGCCTTTCTCCTCTTGAATCCAGACGATCTCCATATTGCTGACCTGCCGTATCAGATCGTTTGCCTCTTTTTTGTTCATGATCTTACGCATGACTACCTTGCTGTTGTCCACAGGCGTATAGACCGTGCTTCCTTTCTCGAAGACAGGCTCTAACACATAATATTTACGCACCTTATCCAATCTGTCGATGGGATTTCCCGTAATGTTGACAACACGGCAGACGCCATGTCCGCCGCACATAATTAATTCATCTTTCTCAAACATAATGCCCTCCGATATCCGTGTCCCGTAACGCTTGCTTCTAACCTTTTCCGAACATTCATAACTTCCCCTATTAACAGTTTAACACTAATTTGGGGAATTAGTAAGTATTATCTGAAAATTTTAAAGATTTTCGGCACATTTCTGACATATGTTTGAGAATATTTTGTTTAATTTGCTCACTCCGCTTCTCTAAGCCGCTCCACAACCGACTTCTTCGCCACATAACGATATACGGCAAGCGGCAGAGAAGCACCAATCAGTGCAAATACCGGTGCCATAGCCGCAATCGGCACAACCGTAAAGTGATAACTAAAAAACCAGAACATATCTTCCAGAACATTACGCACAAGCGGTGCCATCATAATTGACATAAGCAGCGTAATGACCACGGAACTCCCGGCAAATATTACCCCTTCTATCATCAGCATCGTATTGAGCTGTCTTCCGGTCATACCCACGGACTGCAATACCGCAAACTCTTTCCTGCGGGTCAGGATTCCGGTCAGAATTGCATTCAGGAAATTCAGAATCCCGATCATCCCCACGATAAAACCAAGCGCCGTTCCGACAAAGACAAACATATTTCTCATCCCATAGAAGCTCTCCGCATAAGACTGTTTACTCTCATAGTCATACCAGTCATTACGCTCCGTAAACTCTTCCATATATTTCTCCATGTCATCGATCTTATCATCATCACAGTCAAACGCATAATATAAAATCGCATCCGTTCCCGTCTCTTTCCGGAAAGTATCGGCTCCCATCACGAACTCATCGCTGCCGTAGAAACGGTAATTCAGCGTATTCGGAATCGCCACACGCGCACAGACTTCATACTCTGCATCCTTGTATTCTACTGCCCTGTACGCCACTGCTTTCATGCGAAAATCCTCATTGTCTGCATACACTTCTCCTGTCACCGGGTCATAATACTCGACTTTATCCACATACCGAAGGGAGATCTTCTCACCCACTTTCGCCCAATGGCTGTCCGTCTCCACATTATAGTAGTCGTCCATCTGGCACACTGCCGCAACATAGTTTCCCCCTTCTTTCAATTTACTGATATCACCGTCCACTACGATCAACTTATCCAGCACAAAGTCTTCCATACCATACAGATGTATCTCCGACATCAGCTTATTTCCCGTCTTCTCTCTATAGCTGATATAGGCATCCATCGCCCCACCGCTACTAATATCCTCACGGTGAACAAACCGCAGCCAGTCTTCCGTCACAAACTCCTGTATGACCGAAGTCATACCATAAGTTCTGCCGCCCGTCACGCCTTCCATTGACTCAATCTGTGCAATCACATCTTCCGATACTGCCGTATCTGCTCCCCACCTGGTACTTGCCTGAAAATGCGAGGCTTCCGCCAGAATAAAATCCTGCGTCATCCGCCGAAGATATTTATCCATACTAAAGCCACTGCTCAGAATATAGGTCAGTTCCAGAATCACGATTGCTAACGACAGAGAAATTATTGTGACGGCTGTTTTTTTCCTGTTTCTTCCCAGATTTGCCCACGCCATTTTCAGAACAGAAGCACCCTTCTTCGCTTTTCTGACAGTCTTCCTGCTCTGGCTGCCTTCTGTATATCGCAGCGCCTCGATCGGAGAAACCTTTGCCGCCATTTTGCGGGGCTTCCTGCAGGATAAGAGCACCGTAATCAGGGAAAAGACTGCCGCGCCCACAAAAATGAAGGGACTGACAGAATATACCTCCATCACGCCGCCATCAGCCATCTCCGCAACCACAACATGGGTCACTGCCCTGCCAAGTGCATATCCAAACGCCAACCCAACCGGGATACCGACTGCGGATAACACACACGCCTGTATCAATATGATTCGTTTGATCTGCCGCCCCGTAGTTCCGATCGTCTTAAGCAGTCCATAGAACCGGACATCATTTGACACCGCAATCTGAAAAATATTATAGATAATCAGATAACCGGTAAAAACAATGAGTATCACTGCCGTAGCCAGCGCCAGAACCGTTGTCATATCAAACCCGTCATCAAGCTGCGCCGCAATATATCCCCAATTTACACCGATACTGACATAGTTATCTTTTTCCACATCTTCACTCTGATAACCATGCCTCTCCAAAATTGTCTTCAGATTTTCCTCAATTGCATTGGCACTGCGAAACATTACATTCAGACACCAGTATCCTGCCAAATGGTCATATCCCTGTGTGTCCAGTTTGTCAAGAATGCTTTCCACACGGCTTCGCGGCAGCAGCACATGATTCGCCGCGACTACCGGATCATACTCCCAGTAACCGCATAACGTGAAAGTCTCCGTCGTCTCCACACCATCCACCATAAAAGTCATGGTGAACTCGTTACCGATCACCGGCTCCACACCCAGCAGACTAAGCACCATCCTATCCGTTGCCGCCTCATTCGTCCCCTCTTCGGGGAGTCTCCCCTCTACTGGCTTTATAAACATCCATTTCGCGTTGTTTGCGTCGCAATAACTCATCTCCACATGGTTTTTATGAAAAGGCGCCTCCACCGGCATGCCAAGAAACAATCTTTCCCCGTATTCCTTAATCAAGGGATCATCTTTTAGCTCATCCACCTTATCCCTCGTAATGTCCTTAAATCCACCATGACTATAACCACCGACCTGACGGAAATTAGATTGCTCGTATCCGTATTTCATCGACATCCCTGCCGTGAAAAGCGCCGTAAAAAGAACCGTCGTCAACACAATCGCCAGTATGGTAATGATATTTCTCGTCCTTGCAGACTTCATATGCTGTATGCTAAGCCTGCGGATGCATTTTCTGTTTGCTACTCTCATTATTATCACCCCCATTTCCGATAATCTTACCGTCCTCAATACGGATAATCCGATCCGCAAGCTGTGCGATCTCCTCGTTGTGCGTGATCATGACAATCGTCTGTGCAAACTTCTGGCTGCTCACCTTCAAAAGACTCAATACATCCTGGCTCGTCTTGGAATCCAGATTGCCTGTCGGCTCATCCGCCAGTATGATCGCCGGTTTTGCAGCAAGTGCACGGGCAATGGCGACTCTTTGCTGCTGCCCGCCGGACAGATTATTCGGAAGATTCTGTAATTTCGATGACAATCCCAGCATGTCAATGATCTGATCCACATACTTCCCATCCGGCTCATTGCCGTCAAGCTGTACCGGCAGCAAAATATTTTCATACACATTGAGCACCGGCACCAGATTGTAATTCTGGAATACAAACCCGATCTTCCTGCGCCGAAAAATTGTGAGTTCCTCATCTTTCAAAGCAAAAATATCTTTCCCGTCCACAGTAACAGTGCCCGATGTCGGACGATCCAGCCCGCCTAACATATGAAGCAGTGTACTCTTCCCGCTGCCGCTTGTTCCCACCACGGCAACAAACTCGCCTTTCTCCACTTTTAAATCCACACCATCCAGCGCGTGTACCTCATTTTCTCCTGCGCCGTATATTTTCCTGAGATTACTGGTTGATAATATGGTCATGACTTTCCTCCTAATATAATAAAGAAATCTGCATCATGAAGGATATCCCTTCACAATACAGATTATTGCATAACATTCTTTCCATAATCTTTCCGCTGGAAAAAAGAATCTAACAGTTCTGTAAGAATTAAACAGGCAGATACATAGAGAAAACCGCACCCTTTCCTTCCTCCGACGCAAGTTTCATATAGCCCGACTGCTGCCGTAAGATCTCGCGCGCAAGGTAAAGGCCGATGCCTACGCCTGTCTGGTCGGAAACCTGTGACGAACGATAAAAACGACCGAAAATTTTGGCGTGTTCTTCCTCCGCGATACCGACTCCCGTGTCCGCTACCTCTATACAGACAAACATCCCGTAAGGTTTGACTCTGACCGTAACGCCGCCCGTCTGTGTATATTTAATCGCATTATCTATGAGATTACCGAGAGCTTCCAACGTCCATTTCTTATCAAAACATGCCAAGACATCCTGCGTATCCTCTGATAAAACATGCAGATACAGTCCCTTTTCACGAGCTCTATTCGCATACTGCAGCTCCGCCTCCTCAAGCAGTTGTGCAACTGAAGACTTCCTTGGATTCAAAACCAGAATCCCTGTTTCCAGTCTGGACATTTTAACAAGCGATTGAATCAGGAAATTTAATTTCTCGGCCTGTGTCTCCAGCAATGCTATAATTTCACAAACCTCTCCTGATTCTTCTGCCTGCCTGCTTTGCCCGTTATGCTTCTCCCGTTCTTTTATCCTTGCCGGGCTCACATGCTCTTTCAACAGTTCGGTATAGAGCAGAATATTGGAGAGCGGGGTTTTCGTCTGATGGGAAATATCCGCAATCAGCCTCTCGATCTGCTCCTTCTCCTTAGCGGTCTTTCCTGCCGATGTCTCTGAGGCATCAATGTACTCTGCCAATTTATTCTCTACAGCCGCATACAGAGATTCATCAAAATTCTGTGCCCGGAAAGTTCCATCCATGGCTCTCTGTATCATGTCATACATTCGATTAAGACTGCGCTTTCTGGCGCAGTAACCGGCATACACGATTAATGCGGCACAGATTATGCACAGAACGCCGACTAATAATATTATGATCGCTATTTTGTCTGCTGACATTTCAATGCCCATACTCTTTCTTCATGTCCGTGTATCGCATTTTCTACTCCCACCGATATCCGATCCCATATACCGTCTTGATCCGCTCCTGTGCACCCAGCTTATCTCGCAGTCTCTTCACCGTAACGGACAGCGCATTCTCGTCCACAAATTCCGTCTCCGACCAGATACGATCGAGCAGTTGTTCTCTCGTTAATGTAATCCCTTGATTTTCTACAAGAAGATACAACAATTTCTGCTCGGTCTTACTCAGTTCAATCCGTTCCTCTCTACATGTAAAAAGCATCTGCGTAAAGTTGAAACAATAATCGTCAATCACAACGATCTGTTCCGCATTCCGTGAAGTCCGGTCTGCCTGTACACGTCGCAACTGTGTTTCTACCCTTGCCCTCAGTACCGCCAAGCTAAAGGGCTTCGTGATATAATCATCCGCACCCATCTCCAGTCCCGCAACGATGTCTGTTTCCATATCATTGGCCGTCAGCATTATGACGCATATGTCACATTCCTTCTTTATCTCTTGTAAAAAATTAAATCCGTTTCCGTCAGGCAGATTCACATCCAGTATCACGAGAGAGTACTGCTTTCCCACCGTCTGCTGTTCTTCCAGCAGTCTCCTCGCCTCACGCAGAGTTGTGCAGTACAGCGTTTCTGTGCCCTCGTTCTGCAAGGCTCTGCATAAACCGCCTGCCAGTGTGACATCGTCCTCTATAATCAATATATGATGTTCTGTTTGAGTGTTCTGTTTCGTTTTGCTGTTCTGCTTCATTCCATTATTCCGATCTACTCTTTTAATTGAGGTTCCCAAGGTTTGAATTCGCTGTTCTTTACCAGCCGCTTCTCCGGTTCTTCCTCCACATCATAAACCTCAGGTATTATCTTCCCCTTCCAAAACACAAGAATCATAACTAACAACATTCCCAATCCAAAGTATAGAACATTGCGTCTATTGCTAAAAGAAATCTGTCTGATCTCATAACCGTCCAATACTTCCTCCTGTGGATTCTTGATCTGTTCACAGTGCTCATACCACGGAATGTTCCTCTCCGTTATTTGTTTCACAATCTGCCCTTCCACATACACGCCTTCGCACTCTCCTGCAATCAGGTCATCCAAGGCATCGACTGTATCTTCATTCGGAAGCATGATCCTAATATAGTGTGAATCTGCCATAGGAATCGTATAGCAGTGATATATCGCTCCCATAGTGATAAAACTGACAGATTCCCCAAAATCTTTACCTTGAACATTGTTCGTCAGACAAGAATCGATAGTCCCCGCGACGTAGGCTCCTTTCCGATAGTTGGCCATGGTTAGATCTCCAATCGGAATGCACTGAAATTCCCGGTATAACGATAGGATCCCGTATAACGTACAGTATACTCCTATAGCCAGAAACAAAAAGGTAATTACGAGTTTTTTTGTGATATATATGGTTGTTTTCATAATGTTACACCCTTTCTACTTCAACTCATTTGCCGTCACATAGAAGTGGTGATAAATACCGCCAAGTTCAAGCAGGCTCTCGTGTGTTCCCTCCTCCACGATTCCTTCCTCTGTCAGTACCAAAATCCTGTCAGAATTACGGATACTTGACAATCTGTGAGCGATCGTGATCGTTGTTCTTCCCTTTGCAAGCGCCTCCAACGATTTCGCCACTTGAAATTCACTCTCGTTATCCAGCGCGGAAGTTGCCTCATCCATAATAAGAATCGGCGGAGTCTTCAGGAGAACTCTGGCAATGCTGATCCGCTGTTTCTGACCGCCGGATAATTTCACGCCTCGTTCTCCCACATAAGTATCATACCCGTCTTTCAATGCCGTAATAAATTCATGCGCCCCCGCACGCTTCGCCGCCTCGACAACCTCTTCCATAGAAGCGTTCTCCTTACCGTAGGCAATATTCTCATACACCGTTCCGGAGAAAAGATACACATCCTGTTGTACCATACCGATATTCTTCCGCAGACTTTTCAATGTATAATGATGAATGCTCTCACCATCCAGCAGGATCTCACCTTCATTAATATCGTAAAAGCGGGGAATCAAATTACACAACGTCGTTTTACCGCCTCCGGAGGGACCCACAATGGCAATCTTCTCACCCGCCCGGATGTCCAGATTCAATCCCCTGAACACAACATTATGGTCGTCCGGATACTCGAAGCTGACATTATGAAATGCAATATTGCCCTGCGGACGCACACACTCCACAGCATCCGGTTCATCGAAGATCTCAATATCACTGTCCATGATCTGTACAAATCTCTCGATGCCTGTCATGCCGCGCTGGAACTGCTCCGCAAACTCGATGATCCTGCGGATCGTAGTAATCAGCGTACTCACATACATCACATAGGCGACCAAATCCGCAGGCGCAATCTTTCCGTTTACCATAAAAATACCGCCCGCCACCAGAAGCACCAGATACATCAGCCCGTCAAAGGCTCTTGTGGTAGTCTGAAAAAAAGCCATAAACTTGTACGTTTCTTTTTTAATATAGAAGAAATTGACATTGTCTTCCTCAAATTTCTCTTTTTCCTTCTCCTCATTGGTAAATGCCTTGACCACCTTCTGTCCGAGAAGACTGTCCTCGAT
>CAMWMS010000124.1 GCA_947175435.1 uncultured Lachnospiraceae bacterium
CCGGTTCCATCTCCCCTGTGACCGTTCACGTCTCCTTCTTCGCCTTGACCGTTCCCGTCTCCTTCTCCGTTTTGACCGTTACCGCCGCCGTCTCCACTATTTTGACCCATCTGGTCATTCCCTTTTGAACCACCCTGTCCGGTGCCAGAACCATCACCCTGTGCAAGCCTCTCGTCACGCATCTTCTTAAGCTGATCCGCCAATTCTTCCATAGCGTCCGCTGAAGCGATCGAAACTCCCGCGCCGTTTTGCAGTTCCTGTATGAGATCAGATAATTGACTGCTCATATTTTCGTATTTATACTCCAGCTTACGGGATGCCGCTGCCAGCATCTCCTCTGAAACCGCCTGCTGATACTCTGAAAGTGAGGATTCAAGGCTCTCCGCCATCTCATGCAGCATCTCCTGCTGCTCCTTGGTCAATTCCTCCTGTTCCAGCTGTTCCAGCGCTTCTATGAAATCTTCTATTTCGTCCTCTTTCTCCCGTGCCTCTTCCCTTATGTTGTGAAGTTCTCCGGCACGGTCTTTTGCTGCGGAAGGAAGCATGGAAAGTCCCACCGATATCATAAGCAGCATAAGAAGCAGGGCAGTCCTTTTCAGGGAAGGCATAAGAGGAATCTGAATCCTGTCCCCATGCTCCCTCAACTGTTTCATGGCATCCTCCCGCTGAAATCCGACCAATGTCCCTTCTTTATCAAGCTGCTCATACGCCGTAACGATCCGCTCCTCAAAACCGAAGCCGTCTATCCGAAGAGCCGCCTGCTCCATGGTAGTCTCCTTTACAAGCATCACCACGAACACTGACAACTCAGCCAGAACAAACGCCAGTACCATATAAAGATCGGCATAATAAAGCGGCACAAAAAACGCCACAGCCTGCAGAATGATCCCAGCCCCTGCACCAATGCTCAGCGCAAAAACTGATTTTTTTACAAAATCTGCAATATTCATCCTGCGCCGGCAGGCTCGTATTATCCTCAGAAACTCTCTCTGCTCCATACTAATACCCACGACTTTCTCTCAATCTATCTCTTGTATTGAAACAAGCAGCCTTCACTCAGATACCACCATAATCAGCATAAAAATGCCAATACACAGCGCCTGATATTATGTAGTAGTCCCAAGGACCGTTGAAAAACGCCGACACTTAGCGAGGTTTTTCACGAGCTTAGTACCGCTGCGTTTGGAACCGAGCGAAAGCGCGTCCTTAGGACTACTACATAATGTCAGACGCGTCCGTTCTTCTATTTCTTTTTACGTCTCCTGCCCGATGAAGAATGCATAGGATTCACCTTCCATGCGGCTGCCATTAAAAGCAGAAGCGATAACAGTAAAATACATGCGGCCGATAAAAACACCCACGCCCTGCCCTGTGATAAATGATAGGTTATAAATCCCACTTCATCCCTTGAAAACATAGAACCGTTCTGTCCGAAAACCGATTCGCCTGTCATAAGCTGCATAAAAAATTCCTCATAAAATATGATGGGATTGAACAGCAACAGCAACATAGATTCACCCACATTTTCCGCATGCGTCATAAACAATTTCAGGAACATAGGCAGGAACGTCAATCCATAAACAACAAAATAGAATGCATAAGATAATATAACAGCCGTTATAGACCGGCGGCAGAGGGCGGAACAAAGGATTCCGATACTGCCCGAAAGTACCGACAGAAGAATAATGGTAAGCACAAAGTAAAACAAATAGCTCCAGCTCAGACCTCCCACCACGAAAGCCAACGCCATAATCGGCATTCCGGCTACCACAAAAAACAAGATCCGCAGTACAGCAGACATCACTTTTCCTAACACGATGGAAAAAGGTGACATACACGTGGTTAACATAATATCAAAAGTCTGCCGTTCCTTCTCACCCGAGATTGACGAAGCTGTAATAACAGGTACGATCATCGCAACAATACATACCTGCGCAACGGCAAGCACCGGAAACAGATAGATCAGTTTACCATAGACATTACCGCTGCTGTAAAAGCTTCTGCTGGACTGCTGTATGATCGACAATGCCATAAGAAAAGTCATTGTCAACACCGCTTCATAGGCAAACAGCCCCCAACTCAAACGCATACTGCGGGCTGTTACCTGCAGATCCTTTTTCACAATAGGATTCCATCGTAGTTTCACTGTGCGCCACCTCCCGTCAACTGCATGAATAAGGATTCCAGACTGCCTTCCTCCCTGTAAAATCCCGTAAGAACAACCTGATTCTGAATCATAAGACCAATCAGGGCACTGATTTCCTCATCTGCGCCGTTAAATAACATAATGATCTCATTTTCTCTGACAGACTCTATCCGGATGCCCGGCTGTTCCTTCAAGCTCCTTACGGCGCTCTCCATGCCGGAAGCAACCTGGATGTGCATCCTTTTACCGCCTGATATCTGCTGCATGATATCCTCGATCCTGCCGGCCGTAATCAGTTGTCCGCGGTTCATGATCCCGATACTGTTGCACATCTCCGAAAGCTCCGAGAGTATGTGGGAACTGATCACAATGGTCTTTCCCATGGAGTGAAGATTTTTCAATAATTCTTTCATTTCCACCCTGGCTCTGGGATCAAGCCCTGAGCTTGGCTCATCCAAGATCAGCAGCTTCGGATTGTGCAGCAATGCCCTCGCAACGCACAAACGCTGTTTCATTCCGCGTGAGAGCGTGTCCACATACTCTTCCTTTTTATCAGAAAGATTGACCAGCTCCAGCAGATCGTCAGTCAGTTTGGCTATATCCCGGGAATCCATTCCGTACATGGAGCCGTACATATCCATATATTCCCGCACCTTCAGATTGTCATATACCCCGAAAAAATCGGGTACATAGCCGATCATTCTTTTCATCACTTTACTTCCCACCGCCGCTGAGGTACCGCCGATCCTTACCGAACCGCCGCTTGCCCGCAGCAGCCCGCAGACGATCCGTATCGTGGTCGTCTTCCCCGCGCCGTTGGGGCCTACAAAGCCAAACAGATCCCCCTCGGGAATATGCAGCGACAAGTGATTTACAGCCGTAAAAGAACCATAATTTTTTGTCAGATCATTAATATACAGCATACCGATACCCCTGCCTTTCTCTATCGAACCGCATAGAGACATCCGTAAGACACCTCATTGCACTGGTCGTCTACCACCTTATGCCAGTCCTCGGTCACCCCGATGACTACCGTCCTATCCGGATCTACCACGGAATACGTAGCAGAGATTCCCATACCCAAAGCAGTTAGGATATCCACTTCTTTCGCCATTTCGCTGCTCTGGACCTCCCGCATAAAACCGTAACAGTAGCCCGCCACGCCATTGCTGTACCCACCGTCGTTATTATATACCACCTCCGCATCCTCCAGCTTAACCTCCGCCCCTGCCGGAAGATTTTTATAGACAAACAGATCGTCCCCTATGGTCACTGCAAAATATTTAAAATCCTGCGCGGTTTTATTGGTAACTGTTCCTCTGATACGCTGCCTTCTATCCTGGTACAGATCGCTGTAAATACTGCCTTGTTCCCTCTCCCCTGCAATACCTGCCTGAAAATAACCATCTTCAAACCCGACGGACGGATTGAGACCGAAGAAAATCCTGTCTCCTTCCTTCCGGATGCGGTAGAAGTAACTTTCATCACTGCTTCTGTAATTGCTGTCCTCTAAGGGTCCCGCATATTCATATCCTTCCACCAGACGCAGCTCCCACTCTTTGTGACCGGCATCATAGCAGCGCAGATATGTCCGGTCATGTCCCCCTCCGGTAAGATTCTTTACCGTCACGGAGTATACATTGGTGCTCACCACCTCAAACCCTCTTCCTGCAAAGTATACCAGAAAGATTCCCACGAGCGTCGTTACCGGCACCGCGATCCAGTAGAGATCCCGTTTCTTTATTAAGCGCAGGATCAGGTACAGAATGGGACCTACAAAAACTACATACAAAATTACAATCACTTTCAACCATCCGAACTGCAGGCGGTTGTTACCGTTCCCCAGATAGCTGCTGACTCCTGTGAGAAAATACATACTGTCATAACCGGAAGCAGTATATTGACCCGATCCGTGACGGACACTTGCATAACTGCTGACCTGTCGTAACATGTTCTCCACAAATTCTTTCTGTTGTTCATAAGTACCGGCGGCGTTAAGCTTCGCCACTTCCGACAACGAGTAGGGCAGTATCCCCACAGCGCCGCCTCCCTCAGAGCACATTAGGATCGACATATCATAGGCTGTTTGATATTTACCGTTCACATCCATAAGTTCCGCCATGTGAAGCTGTGATACATCCACATAATCTCTGGAATCGTATGTACCATCTCCCGGGGCATAGACCTTAGAACATTGGATTTCCAGATCATCAAAACCGTCCAGAACTTCCTGTGCACCGCTTCCCGTACCGATGATCAGCATTCCTCCGTTATCCCGCCACTGCCTGATATCTTCTAATACCCTATCCGACAGAACACCGGTGTTATAGCTGTCGATTACCAGAAAATCTAAAGCCGCCAGTGAATCTGTCAGCTTGTCCCGATCCAGTTCCTCCAGCCTGATCGGGTAATTCTCCCCATAATAGTTAAATTCGTTTCCTCCCATATCCAGATAGGTCAATGACGTATATTCATCACTCAGAATCCCCATGGTCAGGGCAGCCGATTCCGTCTGTAACAGCCGTCCAAACTCCTTATCCGCCACCTTGCCGGCCTTTTTATCCAAAAGAATTACCTGCACAATCGCGTCTGTACGATCTATGCTGTCCTTGGGCACCTTCACCACAAACTGTTTCGCACTGCCCTGCGGAAGGGACAGTTCCGTATCATAAGCGCAGTCATTGAGCCTCCCATAGTAGTCCTCCCTCATCATCAGCCGCACGGTTCCTTCCCAGTCCTGCCCGTGATTTTCAACTTTCAGCTGGATCTCATAAGCATTCTGATCTGAGGGCAGCATCTTAGCCTCAATGCCAAATTCCTGCTCTGCGGCCCTAATCGTCAGACCTGCGCTTCCCATGTATACACCACATAAAACAATCCCAAAGATTAGAATCCTGAAAAGCCTTTGGTTTATTCTGATTTTATTTCCCATGTCTGTCCCCTTTCCGTTTTTCTTGCAGTCCGAAGAATCCGGTGTACTGCCGCCTCGGCGTTGGTCGGTAACTCTCCGGCAGTCTGCCCTGCCGCACCGCTTTCCGTTTCTTCTACGCCCGTATAAAAGGCATTCAGCGCATATCTTGCCAGCAATCCCGAAACCCGTCCTCTCTCTATGGAATCCTCGGTGCCCAGCACGATCACTACCAGATCATGCTCTCCGGTTCCGTCGTCCGCGATCAGAGATGTAACCAGACAGGCGCCGGCCTTGTTGGTCGTTCCGGTCTTCAAGCCGGTGACCCCGGGCAGATTGCGCAGAAGCGGGTTTGTATTGCTCACTTCAAGGTCGAGAGACTCTAAAGTAGCTTTTTCCAGCGAAGTGATGTCCGTAATCTGAGGATAAACGCTCAAAAGATAAGATACCAGCCGGAACATATCCTCCGCGCTCATGCGGTTCTGACGCTTTGCCGGAACGAAATCTTCCGTATAAGAAGGCAGACCGTTACTGTTGTAAAAGATTGACTGAGACAGTCCCAGCTCCTGCGCTTTCTGATTCATCATCCCGACGAAAGCTTCCTCCGAACCGGCAATCGCTTCCGCCAGACACAAAGCACATTCATTACTGGAAGGCAGAAGGGCGCCCAGCAAAAGTTCCTGTACCGTAATCTGTTCTCCGGCTTCCAAGGGAATCACCCCATCGTCCGAGGCGGACAGTGCCTGAACCGCCTCGGAGATCGTGACCGTCTCATCAGGACTAATCTGTCCTGTCGAGATGGCCTCCATAGCCAAAAGACAGGTCATGAGCTTGGAAGTACTGGCTATGGGATAAGATAGATCGGCCTGATACTGATAATATAGTTCCCCGTTAGTGGCATCTCCCACCAACACGCTGTTGACTCCGTAGAAATAGCCTGCCTCTTCCAAAGAAACCGGGGAGACATCGAAAGGCTCCTGTGTAAGAATCTGCATGGAACCTGAATCGGGAACGGTGATGTTCACATCCAAAATCATAGCCAGATCTGCTGTCATCATGAAGCAGTCGTAATCGCCGGAGGGTAATTTCATAATCATTGTATAATAAAATACAGTTTGTTCATTCACATTAAATTCGTATCGCCTCAGGGAAATATCCGGGTTCTCGTCATCTTCCCAAGGGGTATTTTCCACTCCTATCGGCGTATAGACACTTTCCGTATTCATTGAGACTGTGCTTCTCGTAATCTCCAGAGAGAAAGATTTGTCCGTATCTTTAAGAAGCATGGCGATATCCCGTAGGGAAAGATATGTGTTGTAATCATAGCTATAGTCCAGCGTTTTAACTGTGCATGCAGCGCCGGTATCCGTCTGTACCTGACAGGTTCCGGGGATTTCGAAGCTTGCGGCTGCACTCATTGGCAGGATGGAACAGATCAGAATTACGGACAATATAATAGAACTTATTTTCTGTAGGATTACTTTCATAGAATCTCCCTTCCCTCCCGATTTCAAAAGAAATGAGGGATAGTGCTAACAAGTCAGACAGGTCTGCACATTTGCCGAACTGTTACGGATCATGTTATCTTCTCCGCCGGTTATTGATCTGAGGGTTGCTTTAAAGTGTATATCATAGGATAATAATCCGAAAAAGAATCGGAGGAGACAGAATCGATTTCTTCGGACAAAATCAGATTGGACTCCTTCCGAATATAGTATTCCGCCTTTGTGGTGACATCCCCGCCGCCCTCAAACTGTCTGGTCAGAATATCTTCTGCAATTTCATAGGTGCCGCTGCCGTCATACCCGGCCTGTAAATCTTCCAGGGAAGGCAGCAACGTCGGACCGTAGGACATCAAATAGGAAACCGTGGACATCCCGAAAGTTTCGGTTACAAGAGCCTCTATCGCTTCCTTGTCCGTGCTGCCCGCATAGTCTGTCATACGAAGCCTCTCTGATAAAAGTTCCTGAAATACCGTGGCAAAGACCTCGTAAGCGGCCTGATTGCATGCCTCATAGCTTTCCGGTGAAATATTGCATCGGAAGGTTCCTGCAGAGCGTTCTGTCTGCTCAAAGGTTAAACTGACTTGTATAGTCAATCCTTGCATATAAGACTCTATCCCCTCAAAAGAAACGGAAACACCTTCTATGTCCTGAAGCCAGCTAAAGGCTGTAACCGCAGCCTGCTCAGTCATATCAATATTTGCAGTCCATTCCCCCGAAAGATCCTTGTCATCTGAGGCGAAAAAGTGCAGATACGCCAAGATCGCGGAGGAAACGCTTAAAGTTAGAAACAATAGGATAAATACTGCGTTTTTTATGGTTTTTCTCATACAAATACTCCATCCGTATACGTCCAATCATCCATGCCGCTAAACGCATAATATCATACCACTCATACCCTGAATATTCCGGCAGATGTCTCTTGTCAAAAGACGCATTATATGCAAAAAGTTTCTGTACACTATAAGTATCCAGCCACTGTCAAAATTTTACCATAAAACCTGCGGAGATAAAATCATTTTTGACTTTTCTATGAAATTGCCTCTCTAAAAAAGGAAACCGGGTTGAGTATACTGCTTTAGATGATATAATAAGAATTCGAAGAACCCCAGAAAGAGCAGAACGCAGAAAATCAATATACAGAGACTTATTAATGAAAAAAGAAAAAACGTATCTTTGATATTATACAAATCGGTAAAAGAAACGATTTCATAAGCAGGGCATTTGATATCTTTATCGTTGCAGTGATTTGGGTGAATCTTGCAATCCTGTTTATGGAGACCTTTGAGCAGTTGAATCAATATACCGCCATTTTCAGGGGCATAGAAGCGGTAACGGTTGTTATTTTCTGCATAGAATATATTCTGAGAATATGGACTGCGGAATATCTGTATCCTGACCAAAAGGGAATCAAGGCGGTACTCCGCTTCCTCCTTTCTTTTGACGGAATCGTGGATCTGTGTACCATTCTGCCCTTTTTTTCCTGTCAGGATTTGTTGTATTCAGAATGCTGCGAGTAGTCAGAATATTCCACCTGTTCAGGATCAATGCATATTATGATTCTTTTAATGTCATTACGTCTGTTTTGTACGAAAAAAGAAATCAGATGCATGACGTGCAGCCGGAGGTTTTTATAATGCCTTTTCCGGCATGTGGTGGAGCATATCAACCATACTTACGGTAGGCTACGGTGATATCTATCCGGTAACCGTACTGGGAAGGATCATGGCAATTTTTATATCTTTTCTGGGCGTAAGCGCGGCGGCAATTCCCACCGGTATCATTTCAGCGGGATTTGTGGAACAGTATACACAGATTCAGAACCAAAGCAAGGTAAACACCGGCGTCCGGGGAACAGTCAGCGTTACCGTAGGAAGCGACAGCCCTTTTCTTAATCTGCCGGTGCTGCAGATTGAATCGGGCTTTGGAATCGATGTGATTGCCGTTGTGCGAAAAGGCACTGTCATTCTGCCGTCAGACAGCTATATAGAAGAAGGGGATATTTTGCTGTATCAGACTTATAAGCGTATCACTTGATGCCGGACTTTAGCCTGCGCCGAACCTCCTAATGATAAAATTTATGCGGTCAATAGAATCAAACTGATTAAACATTCTTCTTTAATTATCACTTAAATTCCACCACAACACTGTATCTTTGGTCTATAGCCTTAATAACCGGTTCATAAACTTCTCTGACCATCCTCAGCGCAAGATGATCGGCTACCTGTCCGTTTTCGGCAGTATTGAATTTCGTCTCCAGCCGACTTCTCAATTCCTTTTCAATTATACTATAGTCTTTCACAGTCAGCTCAATATCTCCTCGCGCCAATAATCCCTCTCTAACTTCATCAACAATTACTTTGTCAGGGTCGATCTCGATGGCCTGAAGATACGCGTGTCCGATTTTAATGGTAATTATCCTTTTTTCTTTATCCTCAATGATATCTTCCCCTG